>JAEWJB010000105.1 GCA_023386795.1 Pseudomonadota bacterium | reverse complement strand
TGGCATGGGCGCCGCCCGCCTGAGCGCCTGCCCCGCCAACTCGCGGTTGCGAGGGCTGGGCCTATCGCCGGAGCGCGCGCTACTGCGGTTTGATGGGTGTGTTCGGTTCTGCGGGCGTGGCCGGGGTCTGCTGGGGGACCGGGCGCGGTGGCACCACGCGCGGGAAGCCCGGCGGCATCGGTGTTTGTGTCGGGGTGGTCGGTGTCACCGTCGGCAGCGCCTGCGGCGGGGGCGCTATCAGCCGGGCGGTGGGCCGCAGTTTCAGCAGCGCCGCCCAGTCTCGGCGGTTGAGGTCGCACTGGGACTCGCGCGCCGGAGAGCAATCCAGCGCGACGCCCACGCCATCCTCGCTGCCATCGCCCGTTGCCAGCGGCTTGGGCAGTACCAGGCGGCCGGTGCGGTCCAGTGGCAGCTTGCGCATCATCACCGTGTTGAACACGTTGCCGCCGATCAGGTACAGCGTGCGGTCGCCGCCCACGTTTGCCGCGATCACGATGTCGCAATGCGAGGGCCAACCCACCGCGCCCGTGCGCGACAGCGCCGCGCTCAGGCCGGCAAAGCCCACCACGTCGTCGCGCCCGCGAAGCAGGCACAACAGGTCACCTGGTTCGGGCTTGGAGTTCTCCGGGTCGGTGAACTCGTAGGCGTCGCCGTCCTGTGCGCGGTAGGCCGCGCGGATGTAGTCCAGGTGCCGCGCCGAAGCGTGGAATCCGGCGACGCCGGCGCGCGACATCACCCAGGAGACGAACGCCGCCGACCACGGCGTGTCGATCAGGAATGCACGGCAGTCCACTTCGCTCCATCGCGAGCCGTCGGGGGCCATGCAGCTGCGCGCGCCGGGACGGTCGGCCACCGACTGCAGCAGGCCGCTATCGCGCCAGTAGGCCGCGACCCGCATCCATGCGGACATGCCGACGTAGGACAGCTCGCCGCGTTCGGCCTCGGTGAGGCTGAGGCTGGCGACACGCCCCTGGGTGTCGATGAAAGGCTGGTTCCAGGCGCGATGCTCGTTGCAGGCCGTGCGCACGATGGCCATGGCCGCCGGGCTCAACCCGTAACGTGGCGGCAGGTCGCAAATCTCGGCTGCCGCCGCGTGGCCACAGGCCGTCAGCAACAGCGCAAGAGCACAGCGGAAAAGGGCGCGGTATTTCATCGGCGTGCGGGCGGTCGGGACAACCGAACACTGCCAGAGCGCCGTTCAGGCGATGTGATGAGGCGGCGGGCCGAGTTTCAGCGACAGGTCGACCGCGTGGACATGCTTGGTCAGCGCGCCGATGGAGATGTAGTCCACGCCGTCGGCGGCAATCGCGCGCAGGCCATCGAGGCCGACGCTGCCCGAAACTTCCAGCGGAATACGTTGGGTGGCGGGCATGCCATGGGCAATGCGCACCGCTTCGCGACGTAGCGCCGGTTCGAAATCGTCGATGAGGATGCGCTCGCAGCCGGCGGCCATCGCCTCGCGCAACTGCTCCAGGTCCTCGACCTCCACCACCAGGGGCAGCGTCGGTTGTTGCCTGCGCGCCTCGGCGACGGCGGCAGTGATCGAGCCCGCCGCGCGCACGTGGTTCTCCTTGAGCATCACCGTATCGAACAGGCCGATGCGATGGTTCTCGCCTCCGCCGCAGCGTACGGCGTACTTCTGTGCCAGCCGCAGGCCGGGCAGGGTCTTGCGCGTGTCGAGGATGCGCGTGCCCGTGCCGGCTACGGCCGCCACGTGATGCGCGGTGGTGGTCGCGGTGCCGGACAGCGTCTGCAGGAAATTCAGCGAGGTGCGTTCGGCGCTCACCAAGCTACGGCTGCGGCCGGCCAGCGTGGCCAGCACGGTGCCCGCTGCCACGCGATCGCCTTCGGATACGCGCCAATCGATCCGCACGTCCGGATCCAGCGCGCGGTGGCAGGCGTCGAACCACGGGCGGCCGGCGATCACGGCGTCCTGCTTGCACAGCAGGTAGGCGATATCGCGGGTATCCGGCAGCAGGGCGGCGGTCACGTCACCGCTGCCGATGTCCTCGGCCAGGGCGCGCTCGACATCGGCCTGTATCTGCGCCTGCGATAGCCAGGGCGGCAGCACGGGTACGGCGACGGACACGATTCAGCGCGCGGGGAAGTCGGCGATCTGGCTGCTGTCGATGGCCTCTTCGGCCAGCAGCACCGGGATGCCGTCCTCGACACGGAACACCTGCTTGCGGTCGCGGCTGACCAGCGCCTCGCGCAACGGCTGCGCCAGCGCGTTGCCATCGGCCTTGCGCACGGTGCCGGCGGCGATGGCCCGGTTCAATGCCCCCAGCCCGGCGGATTCCAGCAGCGAGAGCGGCTGGCGGGTATCGGGCGAGCAGAGCAGGTCGAGCAGTTTGCGGTCCATGGCCTGGTTCGGGTCTTCGTCTTGCGTGGAAGGCGGCTAGAATACGTCTTTAAGGCAGGGTAGGGCCATGACCTCCAAGCAAACCGAGCCGCTGGTCGGCATCGTGATGGGTTCGCGTTCGGATTGGGAAACCATGCAGCACGCGGCCCAGAAACTCGACGCGCTGGGCGTTCCGTATGAAGTGAAGGTGGTCTCGGCGCATCGTACGCCGGACGTGCTGTTCCAGTACGCCGAGCAGGCGGCTGCGCGCGGCCTGCGCGCGATTGTCGCGGGCGCCGGCGGCGCGGCGCACCTGCCGGGCATGCTGGCCGCCAAGACGGCCGTGCCGGTCCTGGGCGTGCCGGTGCAGTCCAAGGCACTCAACGGCATGGATTCGCTGCTCTCCATCGTGCAGATGCCCACCGGCATTCCCGTGGCGACCTTCGCCATCGGCAACGCCGGTGCCGCCAATGCCGCGCTGTTCGCCGCGGCGATGCTCGCGCCGGAGCAGCCGGCCGTCGGGCAGGCCCTGGCCGAGTTCCGGCAGCGGCAGACCGACGACGTGATGGCCAAGGACGATCCACGCCAATGACCACGGTGGGCATCCTCGGCGGCGGCCAGCTCGCCCGCATGATGATCCTGGCCGGTGCACCGCTCGGCCTGCGCTTCCGCTTGCTTGATCCCTCCGCCGAAGCCTGTGCCGGGGCGCTTGCGCCGCTGCAGGTCGGCGCGTTCGATGACCGTGCCGCACTGGCGCGCTTCGTCGAAGGCGTGGACGTGGTGACCTTCGATTTCGAAAACGTGCCTGCCGACAGCACCAAGTGGCTGCTCGACCACGCCCCGGTCCTCCCGGGCCCGCAGGCGCTGGCCGTGGCGCAGGACCGGCTCAGCGAGAAGACGCTGTTCCGCGAACTGGGCATTCCGGTGCCGGATTTCGCCGCGGTCTCCGACCGCGCCGGGCTGGACGAAGCGCTGGCACGCATCGGGACGCCCTGCATCCTAAAGACCCGGCGCCTGGGCTATGACGGCAAGGGACAGTTCCGCATCAAGTCGCCAGCCGATGCGCAGGCGGCCTGGGACGCGCTGGGCGCGCAGGCAGGCACCGTCGGCCTGATCGTCGAGGCCTTCGTGCCGTTCCAGCGCGAAGTCAGCGTGGTCGCGGTGCGCGGCCGCGATGGCGAGTTCCGAGCATGGGCGCTTACCGAAAACTGGCATGTCGATGGCGTGCTCTCCGCCAGCCTGGCGCCGGCGCATGCCGATGCCATACTGCAGGCGACCGCTTCCAGCTACGCGCAGCGGCTGGCAGAGCGGTTGGATTACGTCGGCGTGTTCGCGTTGGAACTGTTTTGCCGCGACGGCGAGCTGCTCGCCAACGAGATGGCGCCGCGCGTGCACAACTCCGGGCACTGGACGATCGAAGGCGCGGAAACTTCGCAGTTCGAGAACCACCTGCGCGCGGTACTGGGCCTGCCGCTGGGCGAGACCACGATGCGTGGGCACGCCTGCATGCTCAACTGGCTCGGCGAAATGCCCGATGCCACCGCATTCCTGTCGGTGCCGGGGGGGCATTGGCATGACTATGGCAAGACCTCGCGCGCGGGTCGCAAGGTCGGCCATGCGACGTTGCGGGCCGATACCGAAGTCGCGCTGGCGCAAGCGCTTTCCCGCGCCGGTCAGGTGCTGGGACGTCTGGGCCAGGTTGCGCCGGTGGTGGCGCGGCTGGAAGAAGGCTGAGCCGATCCCGGCATTTGATGGTTTTCTGCAGGAGTGGCTTCAGCCGTGACCGGATACGTCGCGGTCGCGGCTGAAGCCGCTCCTGCAAGGGTGCGGGCTCAACGCAGCCGCGACGCCACGAACTCCCAGTTCACCAGCTTCCAGAACGCTTCCAGGTACTGCGCGCGCCCGTTGCGGTAATCGATGTAGTAGGCGTGCTCCCACACGTCGCAGGCCAGCAGGGGCGTGTCGTCGCCGGTCAGTGGCGTGGACGCATTGGTGGTGCTCACCACCGCCAATTGCCCGTCGGCGCGTTGCACCAGCCATACCCAGCCCGAACCGAACGTGGCCAGCACCAGGCGCTCGAACTCGGCGCGGAAATGCGCGAAGTCGCCAAAGGCCTGCGCGATCTTCTCGCCCAGCTTGCCGCCCGGTTCCCCGCCACCGCGCGGGCGCAGGCATTGCCAGTAGAACTCGTGGTTCCACACCTGCGCGGCCTGGTTGAACAACTGGCCCTGCGCGCGGCGCACGATGTCCTCCAGCATCAGCTCGGCAAACTCGGTGCCGGCGATCAGTTCATTGAGGCGATCGACATAGGCGCGCTGGTGCTTGCCGTGGTGGTAATCCAGGGTTTCCGCCGACAGGTGCGGCGCGAGCGCGGCACGGTCGTAGGGCAGGGGCGTGAGTTCGATCGGCATGGGCGAGGGAGGGGGCCACGAGGGTCGCGGCCTGTGCTTACAATGACGGACCAGGTGGCACTCTATCCGACCCGGAGGTCGACGCTGCCGCCCCTACAGGAGAATCGCCATGCCGGTGATGGAACGCATCCAGGCGGAAGTCGAAGGGCATCCGATCGTGTTGTTCATGAAGGGAACCCCACAGTTCCCCATGTGCGGATTTTCCAGCCGCGCCGTGCAGGCGCTGCTGGCCGCCGGTGCCGAACACCTGCATACGGTCAACGTGCTCGAAGAGCCGGAAATTCGCGCCAACCTGCCGCGCTACTCCAACTGGCCCACCTTCCCGCAGTTGTTCATCCACGGCGAACTGATCGGCGGCTGCGACATCACCCTGGAGTTGTTCGAATCGGGCGAACTCAAGCGCATCGTCGCCGAGGCCTACGCCTCGTGAGCGCAGGCGAGGTTGTCGCCGTGGCCGGCGCGCTGGAAGGGCGCGTGGTCCTGGTCAGCGGCGCTGCCGGCGGCCTTGGCGCCGCGGCCGCCCACGCGGCGGCCGAAGCGGGGGCCACCGTGATCCTGCTGGGGCGCAAGCCGGCCAAGCTCGAGCGTCTCTACGACCGCCTCGCGAAGGTCGGCCCGGAACCGCTGATCTACCCCCTGGACCTGGTGGGCGCCACGCCGGAAGACTTCGCCACGCTCGCGCAGCGCATCGAGGACGAACTCGGGCGCCTGGACGGTGTGCTGCATTGCGCCGCGGATTTCCCCGGCCTGACGCCGCTGGAACTGGCTGACCCGACCGTGCTGGCGCGCGTGCTGCACGTCAATCTCACCGCGCGCGCGTGGCTGTCGCAGGCCTGCTTGCCGCTAATGCGCCAGCGCGAGGACGCCGCGCTGGTTTTTGTCGTGGATGACCCCGCACGCGTGGGCGCGGCCTACTGGGGCGGCTACGGCGCGGCGCAGCATGCGCAGCGCGGTCTGCTCGCCAGCCTGCATGGCGAGACTGCCGCCGGCCCCGTGCGCGTGTCGGCGTTGCAGCCGGGGCCGATGCGCACGGCGCTGCGCGCACGCGCTTATACGCATCAGGAGGACCGCGAAGCGGTGGACGCGGCACGCTACGCCCACGCCTGCATCACCTTGTTGGCCCCGGCCGGCGCGGCGCACCGCGGCGGGGTCTGGTCGGCGTCGCCGCTTCCGGCCTAGCCGAATCCCGCCGGGCGCGGGACAATATGACGCCCAGGCGCCGCACCGGCGTCTGCCTGCCGGCGCCGCGTGCCGGCTTTCGCATATTGGCGTGCCGGCCGACAGGCGCACCGTCGCCTTCCCGTGTTTCTCCAGAGCCCCCGATGACCATCCTTTCCGCCGCCCTGCTGTTGTTCCTGATCCTCGATCCGCTGGGCAACATTCCGGTCTTCCTCAGCGTGCTCAAGCCGTTGCCGGCGCGTCGGCAGCGCATCGTGCTGGCGCGCGAGCTGTTGATCGCGCTGTTCGTGCTGATGGCCTTCCTGTGGGGCGGAAAGTACGCGCTGGAGCTCATGCACCTGCGCCAGGAGTCGGTCTCCATCGCCGGCGGCATCGTGCTGTTCCTGATCGGCATCCGCATGATCTTCCCGCGCCCGGAAGGACTGATGGGCGAGATTCCCGACGGCGAGCCCTTCATCGTGCCGCTGGCCATTCCGCTGGTCGCCGGCCCCTCGGGCATGGCCGCGGTGATGCTGATGGGCAGCGGCGAGCCGCACCGCCTGCCGGATTTCAGCCTGGCCCTGCTGATCGCCTGGGGCGCGACCTCGGCGATCCTGTTCTCCGCCACGCTGCTCTACAAGCTGCTGGGTCACCGCGCGCTGTCCGCGCTGGAGCGCCTGATGGGCATGCTGCTGGTGGCGATCTCGGTACAGATGTTCCTCGACGGCATCGGCACCTACCTCAAGCTGCCCACGACCATCTGACCGGGCGTCCCATGCCCGCTGTACACAGGGCGTGAGGGAGCGTTGACGATGGGCTTGCAATGCCCGCCATGCTGCGGGTGCACATAAGTGCCTGTTTTGGCGCAAGTCTTTGTGTTGCAAGCGTTTCCATCCGTGGCGCGAGGCGGATTCTTAGTCACGCGCCCGTCACATTTCCCGTCTAACGTGTTAACCTGTTGTTAACCGTTACGGCCGAAACCAGACCGTCCGGTAGGGAACCCCAGATCACATCAGCGCATTGCCGGCGACGGTGGTGGCTGAGCCGTTTTTCTCGCATCCGTCCACGCATCGAGGCTACCGCCCATGACTCACCCCCGTCAGTTCCGCATGTCCAAGCTCACGCTTGGCCTCGTGGCCGCACTTGCTGCCGCTCCCGTCTTCGCGCAGAGCACCTCCGCCGGTGTCGGCGGCGTGGTCACCTCCACCAGCGGCCAGCCGGTGTCCGGCGCCGAAGTGACCATCACGCACGTCGAGTCGGGCACGGTCAGCCGCGCCACCACGGACGAAGCGGGTCGCTACACCGCGCGCGGCCTGCGCGTCGGTGGTCCGTACAGCATCACCATCACCAAGCCGGGCGAGGGCACCAAGACCGAGGATGGCATCTACCTGGGCGTCAACCAGACCGCGAGCGTCAACGCCGCGCTGACCGGTGACCTGACCACCCTGGAGACCGTCAACGCCGTGGCCGTGGCCGGTGGCTCGGAAGTGTTCAGCGCCACCAAGACCGGCTCGGGCACCCAGGTCAGCCAGGAGACGATCACCGCGCTGCCGTCCATCAACGGCAACATCCAGGACTACATGCGCCTGGACCCGCGCGTGGCCTTCGTTGACCGCGCCTCGGGCAGCATCTCGGCCGGCGGCCTGAACCCGCGTTACAACTCCGTCAGCATCGACGGCGTCGCCGCCAGCGACACCTTCGGCCTGGAAGGCAACAACATGGCGACCCGTCGCCAGCCGGTGTCGATGGAGGCCATCGAAGCCCTCGACATCAACCTGTCCAACTACGACGTCAGCATCGCCAGCGCCGCCGGCGCCACCGTCAACGCGGTGACCAAGTCCGGCACCAACGAGTTCCACGGCTCGGTGTACGGCAGCTACCGCGATGGCGACTGGTTCGGCGACAACCCGGACGGCACCCCGTTCAACGGTTTCACCAAGGAAAAGACCTACGGCATGACCCTGGGTGGTCCGGTCGTCAAGGACAAGCTGTTCTTCTTCGCCAACTACGAGAAGTTCGAGCAGACCGCGCCGGGTGCCGACCTGGCCAGCACCGCGTACGGCAAGCCCAATGCGGTCATCAATGACGACTTCATCGCTCGCGCCCAGCAGATCGCCCAGAACAACTGGGGCATCGACCCGGGCACGCTGAGCAGCAACGGCAACACCGACCTGGAAGAGTACGCGCTGAAGCTGGACTGGAACATCAACGACCAGCATCGCGCCAGCGTGCGCTACAGCAAGCTCGACCAGAGCAAGCTGCGCATCAACGGCATGGCCAGCAGCTCGGTCTCGCTGAGCTCGTACTGGTACCAGCACGAGAAGTCGATCGAGAGCTACGTCGGCCAGCTGTTCTCCGACTGGACCGACACCTTCTCCACCGAGTTCAAGGTGTCCTACCGCGATTACTCGGCCATCCGCGTCACCCCGACCACCGCGCCGAGCATCCAGATCCAGTCGGGCAACGACTCGCTGTACCTCGGTACCGAGCTGAGCTCGCAGAACAACATCCTGACGACCAAGACCTGGAACTACTACGGTGCCGGTACCTGGACGCTGGGTGACCACGACCTGAAGTTCGGCGTGGACTACAGCACCAACGAGATCTACAACTACTTCGCCCAGAACGGCTGGGGCAGCTACATCTTCCAGGGCCTGGACAACTTCGCCGCCGGCATCTGGTCCAGCTACCGCCTGGCCGCCGAGACCTCGCCCGGTTCGATCCCGGCCGATTACAAGTACAACAGCCTGGGCCTGTTCGTGCAGGACACCTGGTACGTCAACAGCAACCTGACCCTGACCCTGGGCCTGCGCGCCGACCGTCCGGACACCAGCCCGTCGCCGACCTACAACGCGCCCGCCTCGAACACCTTCGGCTACAACAACAGCGAAATCTTCAACGGCGATTTCCTGTTCCAGCCGCGCGTGGGCTTCAACTACAACTTCGACACTGACCGCCCGATGCAACTGCGCGGTGGCGTGGGCCTGTTCCAGGGTGATTCGCCGCAGGTGTGGATCGGCAACAGCTACTCCAACACCGGCCTGAACTACACCTCCTACAACCAGCAGACCTACAACTCGGCCGTGCCGTTCTCGCCGGATGGCCTGAACCAGCCGGTCCCGACCGTGGCGGGCTCGCGGCTGCAGAACGTCAACTTCGTCGGCCACGACTTCAAGCAGCCGTCGCTGTGGAAGGCGAACCTGGCCATCGATAGCGAACTGCCGTGGTACGGCATCGTCGCGTCGGCCGAAGTGCTGTACACCAAGGTCAAGGACGGCCTGTACTACCAGGCGCTGAACCTGGGCCCGGGCTACACCGGTCCGGACGGCCGCACCCTGTACTGGAACCCGACCAAGGTCAGCTGGACCTCGGCGGAAACCGGCAGCAACTCGGCTGCCAGCCGCTTCGGCCGTTACAGCAACTACGATGCCGTCTACCTGATCGACAACACCGACAAGGGCAAGACCTCGCAGTTCACCGTCTCGCTGACCAAGCCGTTCTCGGAAGGCAGCGACTGGTCCTGGACCCTGGGCTACACCTACACCCACGCCACCGAAGTCGGCCCGCTGACCAGCTCCACCGCCAGCTCGGGCTGGGCGTACCAGTACGCCTTCGACGTGAACTCGAACACCGAGAACACCTCGCGCTACGAGATCAAGGATCGCATCAGCGGTTCGCTGGACTGGAAGCACAAGTTCTTCGGTGACTACGAAACCCGCGTGGGCCTGGTGTACGAAGGTCGCAGCGGTCGTCCGTTCAGCTACGTCTACGCCAATGACTTCAATGGCGACGGCCGTACCTACAACGACCTGTTCTACGTTCCGAATGGCGATGTGCTGTTCGGCAGCGTGAACTCGGCCGGCCAGTTCACCCCGGACGCCACCATGGCCGCCAACTTCAATGCCTGGCTCGCCGCGCATCCGGAAGTGGCGAAGTACGCCGGCAGCTATGCCCCGGCCAATGCCTTCCGCACCGGCTTCGTGAACACCTTCGACGTGCGCATCAGCCAGGAGCTGCCGGGCTTCTACAAGGGCCACAAGTCGCAGATCTGGCTGGACATCCAGAACGTGGGCAACCTGATCAACAAGGATTGGGGCCACATCGTGGACTACGGCTTCTACGCCGACGCCTCGGTGGCGCGCCTGGCCGGCATCTACAACGGCCAGTACGTGTACAACTACACCGGCACCAGCCAGCCGACCGCTGCCAACGCGGACGCCGACGGCTTCAACGTCGGTGTCTCGCAGTGGTCGCTGCAGTTGGGCTTCCGCTACCAGTTCTGATCCTTCGGAACCCAAGCGGAACAGGAAACGGCCGGGGCAACCCGGCCGTTTTCTTTTGTCGGGGGGACTGGGTTACAGTCCCGCGGCTGCATTGAAGGAGTAGCTCATGGAACAAGGCAACAAGGTGGCGACGGCGCTGCCGGTAGTGGATGCGCGGATCTACCCGCGCGGCGGGCTAGACGTGCTCTCCCGCGCCGAAGTGGCGCGCCTGCGCGATGCTTCCGCCGGCGGCATGCATGAACTGCTGCGCCGCTGCGCCCTGGCAGTGCTGACCAGCGGCAGCGCCTCGGACGACCCGCGCGCCGCGCGCGATCTCTATCCGGATTTCGACATCCAGGTCACCCAGCAGGACCGGGGTGTGCGCATCGACCTGAGCAAGGCGCCGGCGATGGCGTTCGTGGATGGCGAGATCATCCGCGGTGTGGCCGAACTGCTGTTCGCGGTGGTGCGCGACCTGGCCTACATGGCCATCGAACTGGGCCCGCAGTACGCGGCCGACCTGGAATCGGGCGAGGGCATCACCAACGCGGTGTTCGGCCTGCTGCGCAACGCGCGCATCCTGCAGCCCTCCGACCCGAATCTGGTGGTGTGCTGGGGCGGCCACTCGATCTCGCGCGACGAATACCTCTACACCAAGCAGGTCGGCTACGAGCTGGGCCTGCGCGGGCTGGACATCTGCACCGGCTGCGGCCCGGGCGCGATGAAGGGACCGATGAAGGGCGCCACCATCGCCCACGCCAAGCAGCGCCGCACCAACACGCGCTATATCGGCGTGACCGAGCCGGGCATCATCGCCGCCGAATCGCCCAACCCGATCGTCAACCACCTGGTCATCATGCCGGACATCGAGAAGCGCCTGGAGGCGTTCGTCCGCATCGGCCACGGCATCATCGTGTTCCCCGGCGGCGTCGGCACGGCCGAGGAAATCCTCTACCTGTTGGGCATCCTGCTGCGCGAGGAAAACGCCCACCTGCCGCTGCCGCTGATCCTCACCGGCCCGACCATCGCCGCGCCTTACTTCGAGCAGATCGACCGCTTCATCCGGCTCACCCTCGGTGACGCGGCGGCTTCGCGCTACGAGATCATCGTCGGCGACCCCGTCGAGGTGGCGCGTCGAATGACCCGCGGCATCAAGCAGGTGCGCGAGTACCGCATCGCGCAGCGCGACTCGTTCTACTTCAATTGGTCGGTCACCATCCCGGAGGAGTACCAGCGTCCGTTCGTGCCCACGCACGAGGCGATGGCCAGCCTGGACCTGCACCAGGGGCGTCCGGCGCCGGCGCTGGCCGCCGACCTGCGGCGTGCGTTCTCCGGCATCGTGGCCGGCAACGTCAAGGAAGAAAGCATGCAGCGCATCGAGGCCAACGGGCCGTTCGAGATCCATGGCGATGCGGAAATGATGCAGGCGCTGGACGCGTTGCTGCGGGCGTTCGTCGAGCAGCGCCGCATGAAGATCGCCGGGGATTACAAGCCCTGCTACCGGGTCGTGACCTGACCGGCAAGCCGGCCCGCCGGGCCGGCCGGGGAGGGTGGGCGTCAAAGGCTTGACGCCCGTCCGCCCGAACCTACCGTTCGTCCCGCCCGTGCTTGCCCCCGGCGGTCCCGGCGGGCACGCTGGGCACCTACACGCTGGGGAGCGTATGTATGCCGTGCCGTAGCAGTCGTGGCTTCACACTGGTGGAACTGATGGTGACCATCGCCGTGCTGGCGATCCTGGTCGCGATCGCGTTTCCCAGCTTCGAGGCCAGCTTTCGTTCCAATCGCGTGGCCACCAGCAACAACGCCTTGCTGACCGCCCTGTCCATGGCCCGTAGCGAGGCGGTGCGCAATACCCGCGGTGGCGGCGTGTGCGCCAGCGCCGACGGCAACGGCTGCAACGGCGAATGGAGCAACGGCTGGATCGCCTTTGCCGACAACAACGGCAATGGCGAATTCGACGACGGCGACACCGTCATCAACTTCACCCAGCTCAACGCCAAGATGCAGGCCGAAGCCGAGGGTGACAACGTGATCGCCTTCAACTCGCGCGGCATGCGCGTTTCCAGTGGCGACCAGACCATCGTGCTGCGCCCGACCCAATGTGGCGACCAGGAGCTGCAGCGTACCGTCAGCGTAGGGCCTACGGGCACCACGCGCGTTGTAAAGGGAGCCTGCCAATGAGCCGCCGCCTGAGTTTCCGCCCCCGCGCCGGCGCGGCGGGTTTCACCCTGATCGAAGTGATGATCGCCGTGCTGGTGATGGGGGTGGGCCTGCTGGCCTTCGCGCTGTTGCAGACCATGAACGTGCGTTTCACCAAGAGCGCACAACAGCGCACCGTGGCCACCAACCTGGCCTACGAGATCATCGACATCATGCGCAGCCAGCGCAGCCGTGGCTCTTACTTCAATGGCATCAGCTACGACAGCTTCGACGGCGTCAGTGGCCCGTGCGAACGCGATAAGGACATGGGCCCGACCGCGAGCATCGAGCGCTGGAAATGCGAGGTGGCCACCGCACTGCCGGATGGCCAGGCACAGGTGCAGTTGCAGGCCGATGGCACGGTGGACGTGACCGTGCGCTGGGGCGATTCCAGTTGGGAAACCGACGTCAACAAGGCCGTGACCGCGTTCAGCGTGAGGAGCCGGATATGAGTTTCACCGTACCCCGCGCGATGGCAGGCGGCTTGCGTCGCCAGGCCGGCCTGTCGCTGATCGAGTTGATGATCGCCATGGTGATCGGTCTGGTACTCATCCTCGGCCTGATCCAGGTGTTCGCAGCCTCGCGCCAGGCCTACCAGCTCTCACAGGGCATTGCACGCAACCAGGAGAACGGCCGCTTCGCGATCGACTTCCTGTCGCGCGACCTGCGCATGGCCGGGCACACCGGCTGCGTCAACGACCAGCAGCTGCTGACGGCCAATGCCGCCGGGTTCCCGATCGGCGGCAACGTCCGGTCGCTGTTCCTCAATGAGGCCGATCGCAACAACAATACGGTCGCCAACATCCCCTTTCCGCTGCGCTTCGATGTCGCGATCCAGGGCTTTGATGCGGCCGGCACCGAGCCGGGCGACACGGTGACCCTGAGCACGACGCCGGCGGAGGGCGCCGCCGCCGATTGGTCGCCCGCGCTGCCGGCCACGCTCGCCAACCTGGCGCATACGCCCATTCGCGGCAGCGATGTGGTCGTGCTGCGTTACTTCTCGCCGGAAGAGACGAAGATCCAGGGCTTTACGCCCGGCGCGTCGCCGGCAGTCACGTATCCAGACGAAAGCGTCGCGGGGAGCACGCGCGTGGCCACTGGCGGCCATGGCCTGTATGCCGTCGCCGATTGCGGCGGCGCGACCGTGTTCCAGGCCACTGCCGCGCCAGGCAATACCGGCATGAACGTGGAACAGAGTGGCTTGAACCTCAGTTCCCTGGCGTTCGTTGGCACCTACGATGGTGCCCCCGCCTACAGCGCGGGCCAGGCTTCCCTGTTCCGTGCCGAGTCGGTGGCTTACTACGTCGCGCTCAATGCCGACAACGTGCCTTCGCTGTATCGCGCCCACTGGGAAGCCGATCCGGATGGCACGCTCCGCGCCGTCGAGGAAGAAATGGTCGAAGGCGTCGAATCGCTGCAGCTGCTGTACGGCCAGGATTCGGCCGCGCTGACCTCCATGCCCAGCGGCTACATCAACGAAAGCTACTCGGCGGCCGACATCGGGGGTGCGAACAACGCCGCCCGCTGGCGCCGCATCGGCTCGGTGCAGATCGGGCTGGTGGTGCGCGGTGGCAGCGAGCGCGCTGCTTCCGAGCAGGCCGAAGACGGCAACATGAGCGTGCTGGCGGTGTCGATCAATCCACCGGCCGACGGCCACTACCGATCCGTATACGAAACCACGGTTGCGCTGCGCAACCGCCTGTTCGGGAACTGACGCATGAACAAGCGCAAATTCCAGTCGATGCGCCTCGGCGCCAGCCACCAGCAAGGCGCCGTGCTGTACGTGGCCCTGATCATGCTGATCCTGCTGGCGCTGATCGGCGTGGTCGGCATGCAGGTCGCCAGCATGCAGGAACGCATGTCGGCCAACTATCTGGCCGCCAACCAGGCGTTCCAGCAGGCCGAACTCCAGGTGCGTGCGCGCGAGGCCGAGATCACCGGCGGCGGCGAATACGACTACGAAGAATGCAACGTGCCATTCGAGCCGGTGGAGTGGGCGAACGAAGTAGGAGCTGATGTCGCCAAACTCGTGCGTACACGCAACGTGAGCATCTGCAACCGGCAATGCAGCGCGGGCGCCGGCGTGGATATCTCCGAGCAGCCCTGCAACATGTTCCGCACCACCGTGTTCAGCCGGAATCTCCCCGAGGAGGACGCCGCTGCGTCCTCCTCGCTGGCCGCAGTCGACACCATCTTCATCAGGCCCTGATCGATGAAACAGAATCTCTTCAAGTACGGCTTGCCGCTGGTCGCGATTGCCGCGCTGGGTTCGCTGGTCTACAAGGGCGTCACCGCGCCGGGCCCGCTGAATATCGCCGATGCGCCGCTGTTCACCCGCGTGGCGTTGCCGCCGTTGAACATGCTGGTCATGGGGCGCGACCACAAGTTGTATTACGAAGCGTACAACGACGCTTCGGACCTGGATAACGATGGTGCGCTGGATGTCGGCTACAAGCCGGACCAGATCAAGAGCTACTACGGTTACTACAACTCCAAGGTCTGCTACACCAGCGACGGCAGCAAGTTCGTGCCGCAGTCGGCGGCGGGCGGTACCAATGGCAAGCAGTGCGATGGCGCCACCTGGAGCGGCGACTTCCTCAACTACGTGACCACCTCGCGCATGGACGCCCTGCGCAAGGTGCTGTTCGGTGGCTACCGTGAGGTCGACACCTCCACCCAGACTATCCTGCGCGCCTCGTTTACCCCGCAGGACGCCCACAGTTGGGGCAAGCAGTACACCTCGCAGGCGGTGGATGGTTACGACATCACCAAGTACACCCCGCTCAGCGCGCCGGGCACCGGCCGCTACCACCTGTTCGCGGTGACCACGCTCAGCGACAACGGCATCCCGCAGATGCGGGTGCTGCGCAACACCACCTTCAAGATATGGAACTGGGTGTCGATCGAGCGCCCGGTGGCCGGCAACGACTGCTTCACCGCCAACAACAGTCGCGTGAATTGCGTGACCGGCTCCGGCACGGCGGACGGCTGGCAGGTGGTGCCGGCCGCCAACCTGTCCAACCTGCGGATCACGACGTGGAAGCGCTCGGGCAACACGCCCGGCAACGACGCGGACATGACCACGTTCTTCAACGGCAACCGCGACAACAACCTCTGCGGCACGGGCACCAACCTCACCCAGATCTACACCACCGGTCCGAACAACAATCCCTTCGTGCCCGGCAGCAACAAGTGTACGCAGGATGGTTACGTCACCCTGATCACCGGCAATATTTATGCCTCGACCGCCGGCAACTACAGCTTCGCCGTCAACGGCGACGACGCGATTGACGTGTATATCGACGGCCGTCTCGTGGTCGGCTGGTATGGCGACCATGGCGGCGACACCTCCGCCAACGGCCTGACCAGCCACTCCGGCACGGTCAACCTCACCCAGGGCAGCCACACCGTGCAGGTTCGCCATCGCGAAAACGCCGGCGACGACTACTGGCAGCTGTATTGGAAGACACCCGATTCCGGCGGCGCGGTCAGCCTGAACGACTATCCGCTGCGCGTGGAAGCGTGCCCGCCGGGTGCCGACAAGGCCGCGCTGCGCGAGGACAACTGCAAGGTCTACTCGAACAACACCTCCTACAAGCCGACTGGCATCCTGCACGAGTACGGCGAGAGCAACCGCATGTTCTTCGGCCTGCTCACCGGCTCGTACCAGAAGAACACCACCGGTGGCGTGCTGCACTCGAACATGTCGAGCTTCTCGCGCGAACTGAGCCCGACCACCGGCCAGTTCTGCCTCAACGACAACTGCGGCAGCGGCAACAACGTGAAGGGCATCGTGCATACGATCAGCACCTTCCGCATGCTCGACTTCAACTACAACGGCTACCAGTACGGCTGCGGCTGGATCACGACCCGCCCGGTGAATGCCGGCGAGTGCTGGATGTGGGGCAACCCCGTCGCCGAGATGATGTACGAGACGCTGCGCTACTTCGGTGGCGCGACGCAGCCGCGTTCGGAATACGACATCAACAACAGTTCGCAAGACATCGCGACATTGGCGCTGTCCAAGCCGACCTGGAAGCCGCCGTACACTTCCATTGCCAATGGCGGCGGCGGCTACCCGGCCTGCTCCCAGCCGACCATGACGGTCCTCAGCGACATCAATCCGTCCTACGACTACAAGTTGCCCGGCTCGCACTGGAGCACGTTCAGCGGCAGCGGCGACCCGACCTCGCTCAGCGGGCTGAATGTGTCCACCGAAGCCGACGCCATCTGGGCGGCGGAAGGCGGCGGCACGCGCAAGGTGTTCATCGGCGAATCCAATGGCGTGGTGGACAACGCGCCGACGCCGAAGGACGTCAACAACATGTCCACCATCCGCGGCCTGTCGCCGGAGGAGCCGTCCAAGCAAGGCACGTACTATTCCGCCTCGGTGGCGCGCTTCGGCGCCAACCACAAGATCGGTGGCGACAAGTTCGTGCGGACCTACTCGGTGGCGCTGGCTTCGCCGCTGCCGAAGTTCGAATTCCCCGTGGGAAGTGGCCGGGTGACTCTGGTGCCGTTCGCCAAGTCGGTGCGCGGCAGCTCGATCGACGCCAGCGGCAACTTCCAGCCGACCGACCAGATCGTGGACTTCTACGTGGCCAAGGTGGCTAACACGGGTGCGCGCGACCAGGACGCCAGCGTCAACGGCGGCCGCCCGTACGCCGAGTTCCGCATCAACTACGAGGACGTGGAGCAGGGCGCCGACCATGACATGGACGCCATCGTGCTCTACACGCTGGAGGTGACGGCGACCAACGAGCTGAAGGTGACGCTGAAGTCCGAGTACGCCGCGGGCGGCATTGACCAGCACATGGGCTACATCATCTCCGGCACGACCGACGATGGCGTGTACCTGGAGGTCTGTGACCTGGCCGACGGCCGCACCAACGATGGCAACCGCAGCAGCTGCGCCGGCCAGCAGGCCTACAAGTTGAACACCCCGCCGGGCCGGTCGCCGGGCTACTGCAACACGACCTCGATGCCGAGCGACTGCACCGGCCTGCCGCCGACCGCCGTGCGTAACTTCAGCGTGGGCACCACCGCTGGCGCTACGCTGCTGAAGGATCCGCTGTGGTATGCCGCCAAGTACGGCAACGACCAGGGCGTGACCGTGGACACCAACGGTGACCCGACCAACTACTTCCTGGTCACCAATCCGCTGTACCTGCGCGAGCAGCTGACCAAGGCGTTCGATGCGATCGGTACCTCGTCCGGCTTCAGTGGTTCGACCGCCGTGGTAGGCGCGCGCGTCAACGCCAGCTCGTTCCTGGTGGTGCCGTCTTACGCCAGCCTCAATGACGGCAAGGACTGGGTGGGTGATGTCACGGCCTACTCGGTGTCTTCGAGTGGCGGCTTCGGCACCAAACTGTGGTCGGTGGCCGGGCGCCTGCCTGCCACGTCCACGGCGGTGAATGATCGGAAGGTCTATACGGCCATCGCCGACGTCAACTCGGACAACCGCGACGACAACGTGCGTGAGTTCCGCGCCACGGAGCTGGCCGAGGATCCGGACAACACCAGCAACGCCGAGATGTTCAACCGCCTGGGCTACACAGAGGGCGAGATCTCCGCCAACTTCGGCTCGGTCACCCCGAACCAGCTGGTGGCGTACCTGCGTGGCGATCGCTCGATGGAAGGCACGGTGCTGAACTCCACGCCATTCCGCACCCGCAGCAGCATCATGGGCGACATCATCAACTCCTCGCCAGTGGTGGCCACCAAGCGTGCCAACTATGGCTGGGCGGGTGCCAGCGGCCTGTCTCAGGACACGCGTACGGCGTACACCGCCTACGTCAAGGCCAAGTCCGGCAACGGCGCGCGGGAGTACGTGTACGTCGGTGCCAACGACGGCATGCTGCATGCGTTCAATGACCAGGGCGACGAACAGTTCGCCTATGTCCCGAACGGCGTGCTGGGCAACATGGCCTACCTGGCCAACCGCGCCTACCAGCACCGCTACTACGTGGACGGCAAGCTCACGCTGGGCGACGCGTTGGTCGATGGCAACTGGAAGACCGTGCTGGTCGGCGGCCTGGGCGCCGGTGGCCGCTCGGTATACGGGCTGGACATCAGCAACCCGTCCGAATTCGACGAAAGCAACGTGATGTGGGAGGTGACCTCCACCACGCAGCCTGACCTGGGCTACGTGATGGGCAAGCCGGTGGTGGTGCCGTTGCAGAACGGCCGCTGGGTTGCGCTGTTCGGCAATGGCTACAACAGCACCAACGGCCGTGCGGGCCTGTTCGTGGTCGATATCGCCACCGGTACCGTGATCAAGAAGATCATGGTGGACGATGGCATCGTCGGCAGCGAGACCGCCGCGGGCCTCTCCGAGCTGGGCTACAACGGCATGGGCAGCATCGCGGCGGTGGATACCAACTACGATGGCCTGGTGGATACCGTCTACGGCGGAGACCTGCATGGAAACATGTGGAAGTTCGACCTCAGCGAGGACAACGAGGCGAACTGGGGCACGTCCTACCAGGACGGCCTGGGTAACGCCAAGCCGCTGTTCATCGCACGTGACCCGAGTGGCAATCGCCAGCCGATCACCGGCGGCATTGAAATCGCCGTCGGCCCGGGCACCGGCTACATGGTGTTCTTCGGCACCGGCCGCTACTTTGCCGTGGGTGACAACGGCACCAAAAACGTGAACAGTTTGTACGCAGTGTGGGACAACGGCACCACAGTGGATAACTCGCGTGCGGATTTGGTGCAGCAGACCTTAAGCGCTGTTCCCAATGACGACGCGCCCGCTGACGAACCGATCACCCGTACGGGCAGTCGCAACTCGGTGAACTATTACACCCACCGTGGCTGGTACATGGACTTGATCGTTGGCACCGACGCGCAGGGCGAGCGCATGATCGCGCAGCCGCGGATTTCCGAGGGCAATATCCTGTTCCCGACCTATACGCCGGGTGTCACCGCTGATTGCGATCCGGGCGGCCTGAACACGACTATCAAGCTGGCGTCGTTGACTGGCACGCCTAACATGGGAGCCGTGACTTTGGAGCCCTCCGGCGAGACGGTGGGCGGCGAGGACACCGTGAGTGTGAGCACCAAGGGCGATGCGCCCTACCAGGACGTGGCCCTGACGCATAACTCCAAGTCGGATGAGGTCTTCTGCAACCCAGGCGACGACGATTGCACGCTACCCGATGAGGACGGCGGCAGCGAGGCCCGCTGCACAGAGGCGATTCTGGGCGGCCCTGAGGCTGCCAACACCCTGACCACCGCCCGCGTGTGCGGCCGGCAATCCTGGCGACAACTGCGATGACTACGAGGACTTTGAAGATGGACCTGGGCCGTAACCGCCACCGCCGTGCCGCCGGCTTCACCCTGATCGAACTGATGATCGTGGTGGCGATCGTCGCGATCATCGCGGCGATCGCATATCCCTCGTTCGCCGACCAGGTGCGCAAGTCGCGTCGGGCCCAGGCCAAGGCGGACCTGCTCGAACTGGCGCAGTTGGCCGAGCGCTCGCGTACCGTTCGCAATACATACGCGGAGTTCGATCTGCCGTTCGAGCAGTCGCCGCGCGAGGGCACTGCGCGCTACCTGATCCAGTGGGTGGGCGACCCGGACGCCAGCACGTTCGAGTTGGAGGCGGTTCCCCAAGGCAGCCAGGCGCAGGACCCATGCGGCACGATGAGCATCAACCAGGCGAACCAGAAGACACCGGCGCCGGGTGACGACGCACCCTCCTGCTGGTAACCCCGCCGCCCCGAAAAATAAGCGTACCCGGGTGCTTGCACGCTCGCTGGAAATCTCGTTACAATGCGCGCCCCCGCCCGAATAGCTCAGCCGGTTAGAGCACTTGACTGTTAATCAGGGGGTCGTTGGTTCGAGTCCAACTTCGGGCGCCAAATACATGAAAGGCTTGCAGGCAACTGCAAGCCTTTTTTGTTGGCTCAGGCTTGGAAGTTCAGGAAGCTAATCAACCCTGTCGAGCCGCTTCCCGGCCGGGAGCGGCAATGACACCCGCCATGCGGCGCACGTGTCCCCCACGTCCCCTCGTAGCGGGTATCCGCGTGGTAGCGGATCGCCTCCGGTGTCCCTGGCCGACCCGGCGGGTTCCGTAGAACTACCGAGTCGGAAAAAGAAAAACTACCGAAGCGGCCGACTCGCGCTCGGGCGAAACTTCCTGCATCCCGCAGCCAGGAGCTGACCGCCCATGAATACGCCGAAAAAGCCGAATATTCTGTTTGTCATGGCCGATGACATCGGTTGGTTCAATATCAGCTGCAATAACCACGGCATCATGGGCTACCGCACGCCCAACATCGACCGGATCGCCCGCGAGGGAGCGAATTTTACGGACTTCTATGGCCAGCAGAGCTGCACCGCAGGCCGCGCCGCCTTCATCACCGGGCAATCGCCGATCCGCACCGGCTTGACCAAGGTCGGCATGCCCGGCGCAACGCTGGGTCTGAGCTTCGAAGACCCCAGCATCGGCCAGTTTCTCAAGCACTTCGGCTATGCCACGGGGCAGTTTGGCAAGAACCACTTGGGCGACCGCAACGAGCATCTGCCCACGGTGCATGGTTTCGACGAGTTCTTCGGCAACCTCTATCACCTCAATGCGGAGGAGGAGCCCGAATACCCGAATTATCCGAAGGATCCCGCGTTCCGGAAGAAGTACGGGCCTCGCGGCGTTCTCAAATGCAAGGCCACCGACAAGGACGACACCACGGTGGACGAGCAGTTCGGAAAGGTCGGCAAGCAGGTGATCGAGAACACCGGCGCGCTGACCCGCAAGCGCATGGAAACAGTCGACGAGGAGTTTCTCGGCTCCGCTCTGGATTTCATCGAACGAAAGAGCAAGTCGCAGGAGCCGTGGTTCTGCTACTTCAACCCCACGCGCATGCATATCTTCACTCACCTCAAGCCAGCCTCGGAAGGAAAGACAGGGTTGGGTGTATACCCCGACGGCATGGTGGAACTGGATGGCTACGTCGGGCAGCTGCTCGACAAACTCGACGAGCTGGGGGTGGCCGAGAACACCATCGTCGTGTTCACCACCGATAACGGTGCTGAGGTCTGCACTTGGCCTGACGGCGGCGCCACGCCCTTCCGTGGCGAGAAGGACACCAACTGGGAAGGCGGTTGGCGAATCCCGTGTGTCATGCGTTGGCCGGGTGTTATTGCGCCGGGGCAGGTGTTCAACGAGATAGCCTCGTTGCAGGACTTCATCCCCACCTTCGCCGCCGCAAATGGTGAGCCCGAACTGGTGGACAAGGTTCGGCAAGGCTACGAGATGTCCGGCAAGACGTACAAGGTTCACCTGGACGGCTACAACCTGCTGCCATTCTTGAGCGGCAAGCAGGACAAGTCGCCTCGCCAGGGCTTCATCTACTGGAGCGACGATGGCGACTGTCTTGCCGTGCGGGTTGATCGCTGGAAGGTGGTGTTCGCCGAGCAACGCGCCAAGGGCCTGGAGAGTTGGCGCGAGCCTTTCTCGCAGATGCGAATCCCGAAGTTCTTCGATCTGCGCGCCGATCCATTCGAGCGCGGCGAGGAGAGCTTCAAGTACAACGACTGGTTCCTGGAGCAGAATTTCCTGCTCTACGCAGCGCCCCCGATGTTGGCGGAATGGTTGAGCAGCTTCAAGGATTTTCCACCCCGAGC
Organism: Pseudomonadota bacterium; assembly: GCA_023386795.1. Classification (GTDB taxonomy): domain Bacteria; phylum Pseudomonadota; class Gammaproteobacteria; order Xanthomonadales; family Xanthomonadaceae; genus Stenotrophomonas_A. The sequence continues at coordinate 31,708 of JAEWJB010000105.1, read as the reverse complement.
GCACGCGGCGAGCTTCAGCATCGACAAGGTGATGGAAGCCATGGCCCCGAAGAGTTGAGGATCAGCGCGTCCCGGCAGAGGCCGTGGTCAATGCCCGAGGCCGTAGGGCACCTCCCTACGACGCCGCGCCCACCACGTGCGTCTCGCCCAGCGGCATTTCCAATGCCCTGCGCACGGCGATCGCCAGGTCCGCCCGCGTAAACGGCTTGGCGAGGATGCTCATGCCGCGCGCGACGCTACCTTGCGCAGCCATGTCACGCGGATACCCGGACGTAAGCAGCACGCGCAAATCCGGTTTGCGCAGTTTGGCCTGCTGGGTCAGTTCCCAGCCGCTCATGCCAGGCATGACGATGTCCGAAAGCAGCAGGTCCACGCGCACGTCCGGCCGTTCCAGCAGGCGCAGCGCGGAGGCGCCGTCATGTGCCTCCAGCACCCGATAGCCGAGGTGGCGCAATGCCTCCACCGTATACGCACGCACGTCGTCGTTGTCCTCGGCGACCAGCAGGGTCTCCTCCGGCGCATCCACGCCGGCCATCAGCGGTGCATCGGCCTCGTGCGAAAGCGGAAGCGGCAGCGCCGAGCGCGGAAACAGCAGGGTGACGATCGTCCCGACGCCCGGCGTGGATTCCAGCAGCACGTGCCCGCCAGACTGCTTGACGAAGCCATAGACCATCGGCAGTCCCAGCCCGGTGCCGCGCCCGACCTCCTTGGTGGTGAAGAAGGGCTCGAAGACGCGCGTCATGGTTTCGTGCGACATGCCATGGCCCGTGTCGCGGATCCGCAGGCGGACATAGTCGCCCTCGGCGATGTCCGGGTGGTGGGCGGCGTAATCCTCGTCCAGGTGCACGTTTCCCGCTTCGATGGACAGCACGCCGCCTTCGGGCATGGCATCGCGCGCGTTCACCGCCAGGTTGAGGATGGCGCTCTCCAGTTGGGCCGGGTCCAGTTCCACGCACCAGGCATCGGTGGGGACATCGACTTCCAGCCGCACCAGTTCACCCAGGGCGCGCTGTAGCATGTCCTGCATGCCATGCATGTGCGCGCCGATATCCACCGCTTGGCTCTGCAGGGGCTGCTGGCGCGCGAAGGCGAGCAACCGCTGGGTGAGCGAGGCGGCGCGCGATACGCCCCGCATGGCGTTGTCCAGCGCGCGTGCCGGCCGCGCCGCGGTCTCGCCGAGGTGGTCGATCAGCAGGCGTGCGTGTTCGATGTTGCCGGCGATGATGGTCAGGATGTTGTTGAAGTCGTGGGCAATGCCACCGGTCAGCTGGCCGACCGCCTCGATCTTCTGGCTCTGCCGCAGCGCGGCTTCGGCCTGCCGCCGCGCCGTCGTTTCCACTGCCTCGGACACGACCGCCGACACCTGTCCGTCCGGGTCCTGCAGCGGCCGGAACGAGAAGTCGAAGCTGCGCGTACCGGTCGGCAGCTGCAATTCCAGTTCGTGGCGCGATTCACGGCCGGCCGCTGCCGCCGCCACTGCGTCGCGGACGAGGTCCGATGCGCCGGGCGTGGCCGCAAACCAGGCCGAGTCGGCGAACGCCTGCCCGGCGACCTCCGGCAGCGTGGACAGGATGGCTGCCAGCGAAGCCACGTTGGCCTGCACGATGTCGCCGTGGATCGTCAGCAGGTTCTGGTGCTGGAAGCTGGATTGGAACACCGCCTGCAAGCGGCTCTCGCTGCGGCGCAGGTCAGCGGTGCGGGCCAGCACCTGGTGTTCGAGCGATTCGTTGATCTGCCGCAACGACAGCTCTGCACGCTTGAGGTCGCTGATGTCGCGGGCCAGCGTGTAATAGCCGGTGATGGCGCCGTGCGCGTCGCGCTCCGGCACGCCGTCAACCTGCGCGTAGCGCACGGTACCGTCCGCGCGCGCGAGGTAGGTCTCGAAGTTGACCCGCTCGCCACGCAACACGCGCTCCAGGTGCGGACGGGCGCGCTCGAACGCGTCCTGCCCGATCGTTTCGGGAAGCGACTGGCCGACCAGTGCCTCGGGAGGCATGCCATACCAGTCCAGGCTCGCATGGTTGACGAAGCGGAAGTGATGATCCGTACCCAGGTGGGTGATCAACGCAGGCAGCGAGTCGGTGATGAGCTGCAGGCGGTCGCGGCTCTGCTGCAGTTCTGCCTCGGCGCGCGCCAGCCGCGCGCGTTCCTCGCGTTCGGACAGTGCGCGCAACACGGCCTCGGGCAGGCGTTGCAGGCGCTGCTTGACGACATAGTCGCGCGCGCCACGGGTCAACGCCTGCACCGCGAGTTCTTCGGTGAGCGTGCCGGAAACGAAGATGAAGGGGATTTCCGGTGCGTGTTCGCGGGCGAGGGTGAGCGCGGTATCGCCATCGAAGCCGGGCAGCACGTGGTCGGCGAGGATCACGTCGTAGCCGCCACTTTCGATGGCGCGCAGGAAATCCTCGCGCGTCCACACGCGGTCGGTCGAGAACGCCAGGTGCGCGCGCTTGAGCTGGGCGACGATCAGTTCGGCGTCGAGCGCGCTGTCCTCCAGCATGAGGATGCGGATCGCCGTGTTGCGTGGCGCTTCAACCATTGCCGCGGAGGGTTCCGAAAGGTGGGGCGCGGTGCGGCGGTGGCTGGTTGGTGATGCCCCAGAACATGCCCAGCCCCTGGATGGCCTCGAAGAATTCCTTGAAGTCCACGGGTTTGACGACAAAGGCATTCACGCCCAATTCGTAGCTCCTCACCAGGTCACGTTCTTCTCTCGAGGACGTGAGCATAACGATGGGGGTGCTGCTCAGGGCGGGGTCTTTGCGGACTTCGGCGAGAACTTCTAAACCGTTCAGTTTTGGCAGCTTGAGGTCCAGCAGCACGACTACCGGGCCGCCATGGTGGATCCCCGCAAAGGCGCCCTCGGACCGCAGGTAGTCCAGGGCTTCGGCGCCGTCGCGGACATGGGTGACCTCGTTGAGCAGCTGACAGCGGGCGAGGGCCGCCAGCGTCAGCTCGGCGTCCTTCGGGTTGTCTTCCACCAGCAGGATCGGGCGCAGGTCCCTCATGTATCGGCTCCGGAAAAGAAGGGAACGGTGAAATAAAAGGTGGCGCCCTTGCCGAGTTCACCCTCGGCCCAGGTGCGGCCGCCGTGGCGGTCGATGATGCGGCGCACGTTGGCCAGGCCGATGCCGGTGCCTTCGTACTCGTCGGCGTGATGCAGGCGCTGGAAAACGCCGAACAGCTTGTCGACATAGCGCGGGTCGAACCCGCAGCCATTGTCCTTCACGTGGAAGATGTCCTCGTGATCGTTCCGGGTGTGGCCGATCTCGATCACCGGCTCGGGCGTATGCCGGGTGAACTTGATGGCGTTGGAGAGCAGGTTCTGCCAGACCAGCCGCAACATTGCCGGGTCCACCTCGACACGCGGCAGCGGTGCCATTCGCCATTGGATCGAACGTCCCGCGTATTCCATGTCGAGCTTGCTGCGCACGTCCTCGGCGAGCACGCCCATGTCCACCGATGCCAGCCCCAGGGTGGAACGCCCCATCTGCGAAAAGCTCAGCAGGTCGTCGACCAGCGTGCCGGCGGATTTGGCCGACTCGACGATGGTGGCCAGGAAGCGGCGCTCGGTATCGTCCAGGCGCTCGCCGGCCGAGGCCCCGAGCAGTTCCGAATAGCCGACGATGTGGCGGAACGGTGCGCGAAGGTCATGGCTGACCGAGTAGGAGAACGCCTCCAGTTCCTTGTTGCTGCGCAGGAGCTGCTCGTTGAGTTCGGCCATTTCCTCGGCCTTGCGCAGCACGATGTCCACGATGGCGGTGCGCAGTTCCAGCGCAGCGTCGCGGTCCACTTCCTGCCATGGCAACGATTGCTGGCGCACGGTCTGCTTCCACGCCTCGAAGGACATGCGCGGGGTCAGCGCCTGCGCCTGTGCCTTGTGGCGGGGATCGCCGCCCCAGCGCACGGTACGGACCACCTCCGGGCGGAACCACAGCACGAAGCTGTCGTGCAGCTGCGAGATGGAGATGGCCAGCACGCCGCTGGCCGGTCCGCAGAAGGCCTCGGCCCCGGGCCACACCGAAGCCAGGTGTTCGGTGCAGAAGACATCCTGCTCGCCGTGGTGAAGCGTGAGCCAGTGCACCAGGTCGAGGATCTGCGGCTGGCTGGGGCAATCGCCGATCAATACGCAGGCACCGCGATGGACGATGGCTGCACCACCGGCCCCGGTGAGGGCGAGCAGACTGTCGGGGTCACGCCCCAAGGCTGCCATGAAATCCTCATCGCCGGCCATGCGGGCCAGCAGGCGTACCTGGATGGCACGCCGGGTAATGCGTTCCTCCACGGCCAATGCGCGCTGCTTGAGGGCGATCTGCAGCGAAAGGATCTGGCCGATGAACTCGCAGGCGGTGCGCACGTGGTAGGGCACGCGACGCGGTGCGCGGTTGTGGCAGGAAATCAGCCCCCACAGCTGGCCTTCGCGGATCAGCGATACCGACATCGAGGCCCCTGTACCCATGTTGCGCATGTACTGCAGGTGCACCGGCGAGACGCTGCGCAGCACCGAGGCGCTGAGATCGGTGGCCGGCTCGTCGGCGCGCGCACCGTCGCGCAGCAGCGGCACCGGCGTGTAATCGCAGTCGGCGATCAGGCGGACATGGTTGCGCTGGTACAGCGCGCGGGCCTGCGCGGGGATGTCAGACTCCGGGAAGCGCAGGTCCATGTAAGAGGGCAGGATTTCGTTGCGATCCTCGGCGACCACCACCCCGTTCCATTCCCGGTCGAACTGGTAGACCAGGGTGCGGTCGAACTGGGCCAGCGCCCGCACGTGCTCGCTGGCAATGGCGCACTGCTCGGCCACGCTGCCAGCCTTCTCGATCTCGGCCATGAACTGGCGGATCACCGGGTACAGGTCTTCCAGCGAGCCGGGCTCACCGGCGATGGGCGATTCCATTTCCACCAGCAGGTGGGTGGCCGAGCGGTGCGCCAACGTGTGATGCGGGCCGGCATCGCCGAGCTTCAGCGCGCCGAGGAAGGCGGAGGCTTCCGGCGCCAGCGTGGCCAGCGTGGGTTGCACATGGGCGAGCGCTCCGTCGAGGACGGCATCGAGCGGCTGCCCCAGCGGGTCGCCGTAGGCATCGATCAGCGCGGGGTCGGCCACCGCGCGTTCAATCACCACCCAGTGCACCGGATCGACGACCAGCAGCAAGCCGTATGGCTGGATCGCACCGGGCGTGTGGATGGGCTCGCGTGCGCAGGCGGAAAGGTCCAGCGTCGGTTCCTGCAGCATGTCTGAGGGCATTCGGGGCTCCTGTTGCGGATCGCGCCCTCCATGCGCGTGAGGCGTCCGCGCCACGTTCGGCAAAGTGGGAACATGCGCCGCAATGTCGCGCATTCCGGCGGCTTCGCATCTTGCCGGAATCAATCGATTATTCCCACCCGGATGCGAAGACGCCAGAAGGCGTGTGAAGGTCAGGCAAACGCTTCGCGCAGGTGCATGTGAACGCGTGTGAAGGCGGCGCGCGCGCCGGCTGTGACCTCGGCTTCCGCATGGGGATGCAGGTCGATCGCATCGAGCGCTGTGGTGAAGCGACGCCAGTGCGAGGCCACGCCCTCCTTGGCAGGGGCCAGGTGCGAGGCCCCGAAATGCGCGTCCAATCCCAACGAGCTCACCAGCTTGAGGATCACGGCAGCGCCGAGGTTCGAACCCTCGGCGACATAAAGCCACCCCAGCGCGGCGGGAAGCGGAAGCATCGCCACCTGCGAGTCGGGGATGGGTAAGGGCGGCGCGGCGCCGACCGCGCGCAAGTCCGCGGCGATGCGATGCAGGCGCTCGCGTGCCGCAAGGTCCGGGAAGTGGGCCAACAAGTCGGCACGCGCATAAAGCGGCGCGATATCCGCGTGAAAGCGGTACTGCATGCGCAAGAAGCGGGCAAAGCGCGCGCGGTCCTGAAAGATGCCCTGCGCCATGACCGTTTGGTCCAGCCGCTCGTGCGTATCGCGCGTCAGCCGGCGCAGGGTACCGACACGCGAAGTGGCAATGGAGGGGGGTGAACCGATCATCCCTGAAGCGTATCAGGATCGGCTGGCCGGACAGGCGCGGGACGGGCCGGGACCAGGGCGTGCAGCGTAGGGCGGGAAGCCTTCACGCGTGCCGCTGCCCGGATCGCTGCGCGCTGGCCAAGCGTTGGCGGATTCAAGTCACCGGTTGCGTGTCCATCCGCTTGCCGCGGTGTCGCAGAGGGAGCCGGTCCAACACGAGACGCCCGGCCAGATACATCGCGATCGGCAGCACCCAGCTCAGCCACAGCAGCGTGGCGATCATCGTCGGCGGCGGGGCCAGCGCCATGAGCCCGGGAATGCGGATCATCAGCCGGAACGTGACCGGTGCGAGCGTCGCCAGATAGCAGCATGTCATGGCACGACGGTGCAGGGCGATACGCCCGCGGAGGATGAACCGCAGGCCCAGCAACGCGCAGGTCAGCCACGCAAGCGCCGTGCTGGCAAATGCCAGTCGGATACCGAACGGAGCGGGCGAGGTGGCGATCAGGCCGGCGGCCCCGGTGCAGGCGACCAGCATGGCAATGAGGAAGGTGCGTCCGGCCCAGCGGTGAAGGCGGGGGCGCGAGCGCCACCAAGGCGTGAGAAGCTGCACCGGCCCGAGCAACAGCGTGACCGCGCCGCCGGCGAGGTGCGTCCACAGCCAGCCGTGCCGATCGGCAAACAACGCGTACGCCTCGGAACCGAGGTGCCGGTACTTGCCATAAGCGATCAACAGGAACTCGCCGCAGAACCATGCCACGGTGAGCCACAGCACCAGCCAGCCCGCGAACTTCAGGGCGTGTGCCCGCGAGGCTTGGGGTCGAAGCATTCCATCCATACCGCGCCCTCCGCGTGGTGTGGGCGACAGCGTACAGGCAAACGCCCCCGCGTCAGCCATCGCAAGGCTGCCACCCCGGCAGCCGTCGCGAACGAACGCGGCCCAGGTTGTTCACCACCACTTCGCCGCGCAGTTGCCCGCCCAGGCAGATGCGCAGGCGCAGGTTGCTGCCGGAGCTGCGTCCATCCGGCAGGAAGTGCAGGGCGCGGCGGCCGATGCTGGAATGCAGGCGCAGGCTGGCATGGCCCGGCGGCGGGAAGTGCCTGAGCACGGCCGCGGGGCTTTCAGGTTGTGAAGCGCGCCGCGCGCCCCCATACATCAGCCAGCCGCCAGCCCAGTCCAAACCCTCATCGCAGCCCAGGCCATTGTTCGACGGGCACAGGCTGACCACCTCGCGCCGTGTGATGGCCGAATTGCGGGCGGTGGCGAACTGCGCCGCGACCACGAAGACGGCCGCGGAGATCCGCTGCCGCTCCAGGCTGGCCCGGAACGTGGGCACGCCCACCCCCAGCAGGACCGCCAGCACGGCCAGGGCGACGAGCAGTTCGACCAGGGTGAAGCCGGTTCGGCGTTGCATGCGGAACTCCGCGTGACGGGTCGGGCCAGTTTCCGCAGGGCCGCGGCCTGCCTCCATCGGGCCGCAGTGCTCCCGTGCGTAGGGCCATGCCTCGCATGTCCGTCATCGCGCCATCGCTATACTGACCAATCGTTTCCGAGGCACGTTCCATGAGCGACCGCTTCCAGCTCGTATCCCCGTATTCGCCCTCCGGCGACCAGCCGCAGGCCATCGAAAAGCTGGTCTCCAACTTCGAAGCCGGCCTGGCCAAGCAGACCCTGCTGGGCGTCACCGGCTCGGGCAAGACCTACACCGTGGCCAACGTGGTGCAGCAGATCCAGAAGCCCACTCTGGTGATGGCGCCGAACAAGACGCTTGCCGCGCAGCTTTATGGCGAATTCAAGTCCTTCTTCCCGCACAACGCGGTGGAATATTTCGTCAGCTACTACGACTACTACCAGCCGGAAGCCTACGTGCCGTCCTCGGATACCTTCATCGAGAAGGACAGTTCGATCAACGAGCACATCGAGCAGATGCGCCTGGCCGCGACCAAGACGCTGCTGTCGCGTCGCGACGCACTGGTGGTGGCCACGGTATCGGCGATCTACGGCCTCGGCGCGCCGGAGGATTATCTTTCGCTGCGCCTGATCCTCTCGGTGGGCGAGCATATCGACCAGCGCCAGCTGATCCGCCACCTCACCGACCTGCAGTACACGCGCAACGAGTTCGAGCTCACCCGCGGTGCCTTCCGCGTGCGCGGCGAGGTGGTGGACGTGTTCCCGGCCGAATCGGACACCGAGGCGCTGCGCATCGAACTGTTCGATGGCGACATCGAGAAGCTGACCCTGTTCGATCCGCTCACTGGCGAAACCATGCGCGTGCTGCAGCGCTACACCGTCTATCCGAAGACGCACTACGCCACCACGCGCGAGCGCACGCTCAGTGCCGTGGACACCATCAAGGAAGAGCTCAAGGAGCGGCTGGAGGTGCTGTACGCGCAGAACAAGCTGGTGGAAGCGCAGCGGCTGGCGCAGCGCACCCAGTTCGACCTGGAGATGATGGCCGAGGTCGGCTACTGCAACGGCATCGAGAACTACTCCCGCCACCTCACCGGCAAGGGGCCGGGCGAGCCGCCGCCGACGCTGTTCGACTACCTGCCGGCGGACGCGCTGCTGGTGATCGACGAATCGCACGTCACCATCCCGCAGATCGGTGCGATGTACAAAGGCGACCGCTCGCGCAAGGAGACGCTGGTGGAGTTCGGTTTCCGCCTGCCTTCGGCGCTGGACAACCGCCCGCTGCGTTTCGAGGAATGGGAGGCGCGTTCGCCGCGCAGCATCTACGTCTCGGCCACGCCGGGACCTTACGAACTGCGCGAATCGGGCGATGAGATCACCGAGCTGGTGGTCCGCCCGACCGGCCTGGTGGACCCGGAGGTGGAGATCCGCCCGGTGGGCACGCAGGTGGACGACCTGATGAGCGAGTGCAACAAGCGCATCGCGATGGGCGACCGCGTGCTGGTGACCACGTTGACCAAGCGCATGGCCGAAAACCTCACCGAGTACCTGGGCGAACACGGCATACGCGTGCGCTACCTGCATTCGGACATCGACACGGTCGAGCGCGTGGAGATCATCCGCGACCTGCGCCTGGGCAAGTTCGACGTACTGGTGGGCATCAACCTGCTGCGCGAGGGCCTGGACATGCCGGAGGTCTCGCTGGTGGCGATCCTGGACGCGGACAAGGAAGGCTTCCTGCGTTCGACCGGCTCGCTGATCCAGACCATCGGCCGTGCCGCGCGCAACCTGCGCGGCAAGGCGATCCTCTATGCCGACACCATGACCCGCTCGATGAAGGCGGCGATCGAGGAAACCGACCGCCGCCGGCAGAAGCAGGTGGAGTACAACGAAGCGCATGGCATCGTGCCCAAATCCGTGGCGCGGCCGATTGCCGACATCCTGGAGGGCGCGCGCGAGGAGGGCGCCAGCGGGCGCGGCAAGGGCAAGGGCCGGCGGGTGGTGGCCGAGGAACCGGCGGATTACCGGGCGCTGGGGCCTGCGGAGATTGCCAGCAAGCTCAAGGCGCTGGAGCAGCAGATGTACCAGCACGCCCGCGACCTGGAGTTCGAGGAGGCCGCGCAAATCCGCGACCAGATCCAGAAGCTGAAAGCAGCCAGCCTGGCCTGATGCGGTCTGGCCGGCGGTGCGCCGCAGGCTATTGCCCTGCGTTGCACGGCTGGGCTAGAATGCGCGCCCCGCAACGCGCAACGTGTTGCCGGGCGTACCGGGCGGTTAGCTCAGCGGTAGAGCACTACCTTGACATGGTAGGGGTCACAGGTTCGAACCCTGTACCGCCCACCATCTAAGTACCTGAGGAATCAGGGGAAAGATGGATTAGACGAAAGCCGGCCGAGAGGTCGGCTTTTTCGTAAGTGCATCATAAGTGCAGACTAGGGATGCGGCGGCATCCTGGCCCCGCCATTGCAAGGTAGCTTCTCAGCCAAGGGGGAGGGCATGTCCCAGAACGCGCGCTATGTATCCAGAGATTTGGTCGCAACATCGCTGTCGGGACGAATCGATTGGCACACTCTTGAAGAACTGGTCTACGCTGTCTTAGTCGACGACGACTTGCCGACGTTGCGTAGGATTGGCGGCGGTAACGACTACGGTGTTGATGCGGAGTCCGTCACCTATGAGGTTGAAGGCCGCAAGCGGACTATTGTGCAGGTATCTTCTGCTGCCGCTCAAAAATCGAAAGTTCTCACGACCATTCAGAAGCTAAAGAAGAACAGCATCGAGCCTGAAAAGTTGGTGTATGTGACCAATACGCCTGTTTCCGCCGGCAATAAGCGCGAGATCATCGCGGCGGCAGAGGAACTTGGGATCGACGTCGATATTCGAGATCAAGACTACCTGGCTGGCCAGCTATCGCGCGCCGGCTCGCCAATCTATGCTCGTTTTTTCGGCAGTGTAGAGGAGCAGAGAGACAAACTTTTCTCGAAGGGCGACGCCTTGGGTGCGGCGTCCGATGCCCTGCAGCACTCCCTTCTAGCAACGATGGGAGCTTTTGTCATCTCCAACAGGGCCCGCATCGCTCGTAAGACTCTATTCGACAACACTGTTCTTGCTGCTATAGCCAGTAGAAATGGGGGCGCTAAGGAAGAGATCCTTGAAGACGTGCGTCGCCTCTGTCCCGGCGAAGCGGTCGACATGGATCGAGTCGCGCAGGCAATCAGGCGGCTCGTTGGTGACGGCGCGGCGATTGAAGTAGGGGATGGGGTTGAATGCGCGCCTGAAGTGTTAGCTCGGACTGTCGCGGTGGGTACTTCCGCGCGCCAGGGCTTTCGAGAGCTCGTACTGCATGTGTTCGATGCATGTGAGCGCGTTCAGAAGCTGACCCAAGCTCAAGAAGGCTTTCTCGAAAGAAACGTCCGTAAGTTGCTGCTTGTACTCCTAAGGGTCTCGGGCCCTGCAGCTTTGGAAGACCAAGGGCTTGGGGTGTGGTTTCTCTCGAATGAAAGGGCTGACTTCCGGGAAATTATTGGAAGGAATATGCCGCAGGCAGTGATTAAGCCGGCCTTATCGGCAGTGGCGTCGTTCGTTGGATCCGAGGTTGGCGTGAGGGCCCTGTCTCCGTTAATACGTTCCTATGGAGCGTTAGCGATCCGGAATGTCGATCCGGTTGGTAAAAGCTGGCAACAAAGTGTCCTTTCGAGAAACTCCCTAGCATTGGACGCAGATGCGGTGCTGTTCTTGTTGGTCAAGGAGTTGCCCGAGCACTTGGCTGTGAAAGACTCGCTGCGCGCACTTCAGGCTGAGGGTGTGCAGATTGTGGTGTCAGGGCATGTGCTGGATGAAGTAGTAGATCACGTGGGTAGAGCCCATCGCACTTTCAGTAGGTTCAGGAATACGCTGTTGAGAATGCCTCCTGAGGCTGTTCTTGACCAAGTCTGGAGCGTCGTTGTTCGCGGCTTTTATTTCTTCAGTCGCAATGGCAATGGTAATGATTTTGAGCGCTATCAGGCTCAGTACTGGGACGAGAACGCGCCCAGGCATTTTATTGAGATGATTCTCAGCAAAAGATTGGAAATTGAGTCTGAGGATTTGGCAGCTGCTGATGTGTCTTGGGAACCGGATATGCTGCAGATCACGACTAAGGCCATCGAGCAGAAGGAGGCAAATCGCCCCAAAGCTATGTTTCGCGATGAGGTGGCGATGGCGGCGCGAGTTCGTAGTGACGTATGTATGGCGTTCAACGTTGCTACGCGAGTTGACCGGAAGCTTGGGGGACAAGTGCGTGGATATGTAGTGACCACGGACAGCTTGTTCCGCTTCATCGAGGCGCAGGGCGAGTGGGGTGGCCGTCCATCCGTAGCAATCCCTACGCTATCGCTTCCTCAATTGGCTTCCTTTATCTGTGGTAGCCCTTTGGACGATTCTTCGGCAGTAGAACTGCTCTTTCACGATGTGTCCGTCGCGGCAGCAAATGAAATGGCTGATGAGATTGTTCAGTTGGCAGCCATTGGGGTGGATCTGGCTGGGGTTTCGCTCGAGAGGTTGGATTGGGATCTCCGCGAATCGCTTAAGAGACGGCTAGACGATCTGGAGGCTGCTACAAGTTCCGAGACGGAAGATTCGGTGGAGATGAGCGCCGATAGTGCAGTGAAGGCGCTTGAGACTGCGAAAGCTGCCGGTTATGGCTTAGCTATGCCGGTGGAGACTGTGATAGCGCGATACTCCACTGCGCAGCAAGCGCTCGGTGAACTGCAAAGCGCTAAGGTCGCCAGTGAAGAGCTCCTCAAGGAGTTTGTGCGCTCAGCTATAGAGGGATCTTCTTCCAAAGCTAGAGCGAGACTTCGTCGCATCGCAAATCAGCTTGGAATTGAGAACCCTTAGCCGATTTGAATAGCAATTTTCTTCTTTCGCGGAGGTCGTACTCACTGCCCGGTCACTGGCGCGAGGCTTCTAAGAACTATAGATAGCCAGCCCGAGCTGCAGGTGTTGTTTGGGACACCGCCTGCTGGTCCCTCCGCAATCAACCCGCCAGCAGTACCTCGGGATCGACGTCGGCGCGACGCGCGATGCGCACGCCGGCGGCAGCCGCGTCGCGAATGGTGCGCTCCTCCTGGCGTTCCAGATCGCCGAGCTTGGCCTCCAGCTTCGCGCGTTCCTTGTCGTCGGCGATGGTCACGTCGCAGGAGTAGGCGGCTTCGATCTCGCCTTTGAGCAAGTCGATGATCTTTTCCGGGAAGAGCTTGCAGAGCAGCGCGTAGGCGCCGTTGGCACCGTGAGGCGTCAGGTTGACCAGGTGGCTGCGCTCCTGGTCGAGAAAGTGATGCGCGGGGACGTCGACGTCAGCGGCGAAGGCGTAGACGCTCGCCTCCGCTCGCTGCAGCGCGGCCGCTTTCGGCAGTACACCGTTCTCCTGCTCTTGGAGCTGTTCCTTGAGTGCGGCGATCTGGCTGCGCAGGCGGATGACGTCTTTGTTGAAGTCGGGCATGGGATGCTCCTCAGTGGTTCTCGAAGCCCCAGGCCACAAGCGTGCTGCGCATGTGCTGTTGGGCGGCTTGGAAGGCGGCGGCGTCGCCCCTGTTCTCGTCGTGGTCGCGCTTGGCCTTCTCCACGACCTCGAGCATCGCGTCGATGGCGGCGATCTGTTGGCGTGCCGCCTCGGTCTTGGCCTTGACCGTCGCGTCAACGCTGCCGCGCGAGGTGTAGCGGCGTTCGCCGGGCATGATGTGCGGCTGGCTGCCTTCGAAGTAGCCGGCCAGGTCCTGGATCTCCTGTTCCAGCGAACGGCGGTGGCGGCGCAGGTCGTTGGCACGCTCGGTCAGCGCGCGCGACGCGCCGTAATGGGCGACGCTCAGCACGCGCGGGCGTTCGAGCTGCAGGAGCGATTCGGGGATTTCCGGTTGGTCAGACATGGGCGGTCTCGGTTGGGATGGACAGGTCGCCAGGGAGCGCCATTTCCGGGCGACGGCGCAGCGCGGCCTGGAACAGCGGCAGCGCGCGCAGGGCATCGATCACCAGCTCCTCCGGCGTCAGGCCGGCGGCGCGGGCAGCGTCAAGCAGGGCGCCCGCAGGGACTTCTGGCAGTTCGATCTGGAGGAGGGGCATGGGCGTTCTCTGAGCGTGCCGATATGAGGCCACTGAGGCGTCGTGGAGACCGCATCGCAATGTGCAGGAACGTGCACTTCCGGACAGCAACTTGCGATCCAGCCCCTGAGGCTCCTAGCCGTCGCAGTCGCCAGACTCGATCCACGCGAGCACGTCACGCAGGTAGTACCAAGGGGTCTTCGCCGGCCGATAGCAGCGCGACCCCGACCCTCGGTCCGCCAGCGGCGCAGCCGACTGGGCGGGCAGGGGGTCAGCTGGGCGGCGACGGACTCGGTGATTCGCCCGTCGGCGGTGATGTAGTGGCCCTCGGCCTGCAGCTGCGCGCGGACCTCCGCCACGGTCACGGGCAGGCCGGTCGGCTCATTCGCGGTCACGGGTGATCGTCTCATAGAGCCGCTGGCGCAGCAGGTCGCGTTCCTCCTGGGCGGTCATTGCCCGTTCGCCTAGTGCCGCATTGGCACTCAACGGAGCAGTCTGTGCGGTGTCTGGATACCGAGCCCGATCATTTGCGCTTCAACGGCCGGCGACTCGCGCTCGATGACCAACTCCGTGTCCTCGGCGAGGTTCAAGCGAGATCGGACGATGCGCCGCAGATCCAGCGCCTGCGCAGGCAGCCACATGCGCAGTTGGATCGACTGTCCGGGCGGGGACACGAACGAGACCAGGTAGAGCCCCAGATCATCGGCCTTCCATGCGGCGCCAGGGAACAGCCGGTTGGTCTGCTCGGCCGCTTGCTCGCGCGTGAGATAGGCCATCGGGTTCCACCTGTCGACGATGGAACTGTAAGGTAGCACGTGTGACGGATTTCGCTTGACAGGGTGGTTCGCGATCCGCTTCGGAATCTTGCGCGCTGCTTAGTCCGTCGCGCGCTGGAGGTCTTCCCAGCAGTCACGGGCAATGCGCCGAAGCTCCTCGCCGGTGGAATGCATGGCCTGTTGATGTGCCAGTTGGCGCTTGAGATGCCGCCACATCCGCGCCGGTTGTCCGGGATGTTCGCGGTAGGCGTCGCAGGCGGCCCGCAGGATCGGCGCGACCTCGCGCTCGAAATGCAGGTGCTGGTACGGCCCGAGCGCATGGCTTGCACGCCATGCCGCCAATTCGTGGTCCAGTCGTCGAGGGCTGGGCATGGGGGGGATCACGGCGCGCTCCGTTCGAGCGGGGTCTCCTACGCTACGCCGCACTGCGTCAAAACCTATTGGTCACTTTGTCGCAGCCGTTCGCATGCTTTTTACGCGCATGGCCGCAGGGTGGCGGCGTGCGATGGCCCATCCGCCGGCGCGATGTCTCCGCAGGTCCGTGAAAGGGAGTTCCGATCCATGCCGATGATCGAACGCTGGCGTCATCAATTGGCCGCAGGCCTTGCCCGTGCCGACCTCGAACGCCTCACGCTGCACGACGCGGCAGAGCTGCTGCGTCGCCTGGTACCTTCCTACGCCGAATTCCGCCGTGCCGTGCCGGACCTGTCCACCGTGCGCTGGTACGAGGATGCCGAACTGGCCATCGCCGATGGCATCTGGCGCGCCACGCATCGTCCCTACGATCCGGACTGGCCGCTGTTCAAGGCCATAGGCCGCCCAGTGGTCAATGAGGATGGGCTGTGGTCGGTGGGGAGTGCGCACCGACGCTGACCGTACCGGGCGCACTTGACGCGCGGACCGCCGTGCCGCCGAATGCGCGCGGACGCCCCGTCCGGTCCCGGAGTTGCCGCATGCAGATCCGTTCCGCCTCTCGTGCCCGTTCCCTGTTGATGGTGGGCCTGGCTCTCGCCGCGCTGGCCGGCTGCCAGCGCCAATCCCCCAGCGCGTTGGCGTCGACCGCCGCAACGGCCGATGCGAAGGGGTTTTCCTGGCCCGCATCGCTGCAACCCTTCGGCGACGGCTTCCCGCGCGCAGGCGATGCGTGCCGCCGGCTGGGCGAATCGCCTGCGGTGGCCGAGTACCTCGACCACACCGCCGTGCTGGTCGGTTGTCCGGGCCCGGCCGACGCCGCGCCGGCGGCGGCGCTGCTGTCCGGCGGGCAGGGCAAGTTCATTACCAACATCGATGGCGTCACCGTCATCTCGCTGCCGCCCAACGCGGCGCTCTAGCGGCCGGCGACCTGCGGCCTGCGCAGCATATATGCGTGCGCGGGCCGCAGGTGTTTGCCGACGTCTTCGATGGCCTGTATTGCGCAGTTGCTGTCTGCCGCAGCCTTGAATAACCACCCCTCTTGGACGCCCGGTAAAGTGGCGACCGCCGTCACGCTCGCGCAGCCGCTGGCTTGAATACGTATGCAGGCCGGTCCTGCGCCCGGACACCGACGCTAAGCTAGCGAGGTTCGTTCGAGGCCCCGGTTTTCAGGGGGCTTTCAAAGCCCGGAGGGGGGCTCGATGTCGAAGACTCCATGGTGGCGGGGCGCCGTCATCTATCAGATTTATCCGCGCAGCTTCCTGGACGCGAATGGTGACGGCGTGGGCGACCTGCCGGGCATCATCGAGCGTCTGGACCATATCGCCGCGCTGGGCGTGGATGCCATCTGGATCTCGCCGTTCTTCAAGTCGCCGATGGCCGATTTCGGTTACGACATCGCCGACTACCGCGACGTCGATCCGCTGTTCGGCACGCTGGACGATTTCGATCGCCTGCTCGCCAAGGCCCATTCGCTGGGCCTGAAGGTGATGATCGACCAGGTGCTCAGCCATACCTCCATCGAGCATGCCTGGTTCCGCGAAAGCCGCCAGAGCCGCGACAACCCCAAGGCCGACTGGTACGTGTGGGCCGATCCGCGCGAGGACGGCACCGCGCCGAACAACTGGATGTCGCTGTTCGGCGGCGTGGCCTGGCAATGGGAACCGCGGCGCGAGCAGTATTTCCTGCACAACTTCCTGGCGAGCCAGCCGGACCTGAACTTCCATCACCCGGAAGTGCAGCAGGCCACGCTGGACAACGTGCGCTTCTGGCTGGATCGCGGCGTGGACGGCTTCCGCCTGGACGCCATCAACTTCTGCTTCCACGACGCGCAGCTGCGCGACAACCCGCCCAAGCCGGCGGACAAGCGGGTGGGGCGCGGCTTCAGCCCGGACAACCCGTACGCCTACCAGTACCACTACTACAACAACACCCAGCCGGAGAACCTGGCGTTCCTGGAGCGCTTGCGCGCGCTGCTCGACCAGTACCCCGGCGCGGTGAGCCTGGGCGAGATCTCCTCGGAGGATTCGCTGGCCACCACCGCCGAATACACCACCGCCGGCCGCCTGCACATGGGCTACAGCTTCGAGCTGCTGGTGGAGGACTTCAGCGCCGCCTACATCCGCGAGACCGTCTCGCGGCTGGAAGCGGCGATGACCGAAGGCTGGCCGTGCTGGGCGATCTCCAACCACGACGTCGAGCGTGCGGTGACGCGCTGGGGCGGCCATCCGGCCAACCCGCGCCTGGCGCGCCTGCTGGTGGCGATGCTGTGCTCGCTGCGCGGGTCGGTCTGCCTTTACCAGGGCGAGGAACTGGGCCTGGGCGAGGCGGACGTGCCGTTCGAGGCGTTGCAGGATCCCTACGGCATCACCTTCTGGCCGAACTTCAAGGGTCGCGACGGCTGTCGCACGCCGATGCCGTGGAATGACGGCCCGCAGGCAGGCTTCACCACCGGCACGCCCTGGCTGCCAATTCCTGCCGACCACATCGCGATGTCGGTGGCCGCGCAGACGCACGATGCCGGCTCGGTGCTCAGCGCATTCCGCCAGTTCCTCACCTGGCGCCGCACGATGCCGGTGTTGGTGCAAGGAGCGATCCGCTTCCACGACAGCGCCGAGCCGGTGCTGTTGTTCGAGCGCGAGCTCGGCGCGGAGGTGCTGCTGCTGGCCTTCAATCTTTCCGCCTCGCCCGCGGAAGTGGCATTGCCACCGGGCGAGTGGCGAACGGTGGAGGTGCCGGGGCCGGATGCCGGCGAAGCCCGCGACGGCGTGATCCGCCTGCCGGGCCACGCGATGTACTGCGGAAAGCGCCTCTGACCCCGCGCGCGGTGCGTGGCGTTACCATCCGGCTTTCCCTGATCGGGCTTGGCCGGAGTGAAAAGCGGTGTTCCTGCCCCTGCGGTGGCTCGTGGCGACCCGCGCGTCCGCAAGGACGCCGCGGCCGGTAACGCCTCGCCCGCCGACACCGGACAGGGCCGGCTGAGCCTGACCACGCTTCCCAGTCTGGGCACCGGCTGGCTCGCACCGCGCCTGGCACGTTTCCATCGCCAGAACCCGCACCTGCGCGTGGACCTGGAAATGTCGCGCGAGGTGCGCGATCTGTCCGGCGCACATTTCGATGCAGCCCTCCGCAGCGGCCACGGCCGCTGGCGTGGGCTGCATTCGGCCGTGCTTTTCCCTTGCATCTTCATGCCGCTGTGCGCGCCGTCGTTGCGCCGCGCCGCAGGCGCGCTCGAAGACCCCGACCTTCCGCTCGACGTGCCGCTGCTGGGCCGGCCCGATTGGTGGCGCCTGTGGTACCGGGCGCGCGGCTTTCCGCTGGCGGACCTGTCAGCGAAGTTCGGCGCCCGCCTGCCGGAGGAGCACCTGGACATCGCCGCCGCGGTGGCCGGGCAGGGCGTGGCGATCGGTTCGCCGTTGCTGTTCGAGCATGAGCTGCGCAGCGGCGCGCTGGTGCCCGCGCACGCCTTCGTCTCCTCCGACGGGCGCGCGTTCTGGTTCACCACGACGGTCAAGCGCTGCCACGAGGACAAGATCGCGCGGTTCCGCCGCTGGATCGAAGGCGAGGCGGCCAGCACCCGGCTGGCGGCGCGCCCGTTCCTGGCCCGCGTGGTGGCGTGCCCGCCGGCACTGGGCGACTGAGCAAAAGGAAAAGGCCCGCTGACGAAGCAGCGGGCCCTTCCTTTCTGCACCTTTGGGAGGGATCAGAACTTGTACGTCACGCCCATCAGGTAGGTACGGCCCCACTCGATGTATTCCAGCGGGCGATCCTTCTGCCCGGCGTAGGTGCGGTACGGCGCATTGGTGAGGTTGCTCACCTGCAGCAGGATGCTCAGGCCTTCCAGCGAATCGCCGAAGCTGTAGCTGACCTGCGCGTCGGTGACGCTTTCGCCGACCACGTACCGCAGCGTGCGATTGCCGTTGAAGTTGCCGATCTCGCCGATGAAGTCCGAACGACGGCGCTGGCTCACGCGGGCCTCGAAGCCCTTGTTCTCGTAGTACGCGGTGAAGTTGTACACGCGGTCGGACAGGCCGGGCAGGCTGATCTCGCCGCTACCCACGCTCGAGGCGCTTTCCGGGTCGCGGATCTTCACGTCGCTGTCGTTGAACGTGGCGCTGGCCTGCAGGCCGAAGCCCTGCAGCGGCGACCACAGCATGTCCAGCGGCAGCGAAGCGGTCAGCTCCAGGCCACGCAGCGTGCCGCCGTTGCCGTTTTCCGGCGCGGTGAACGTGCCGGTGGTCTGCGCCGGCGCGCCGCCCGGCGGCGGGACGTAATCGGCCACGAACGAGGAGAAGTCGTAGTCGTCGCGGCTCTGCGTGTAGATGTAGCTCTTCAGGTCCTTGTAGAACACCGCGGCGGCCACGTAGGCCTTCTCGCCGAAATACTTCTCGTAGGACAGGTCCAGCGCGTTGGCGCGCCACGGGTCGAGCAGCGGGTTGCCGCCGCTGGCGCCGGGCTTGCCCGTGGCGGTATCCACGCCGAACTCCAGCGAGGCACGCATCTGGTCTACGCGCGGGCGCGCGACCTGCTTGGCGGCGGCGAAGCGCAGCGTCTGGTCGTGCGCGAAGCCGAACACCAGGTTCATGCTCGGCAGCCAGTCGTTGTAGGTCTTGCCCGCCTCGTACGGCTGCACTTCATTGCCGGCCGGCTGCGTGCTGTCCCAGTAGTTGGCGTTGGAGGACTGGTCGGTGTGCTGCATCTGCACGCCGATGTTGCCGCGCAGGGTGACGTTCTCGCCCAGTTCGGTGTCCAGGTTCGCCTTCAGCCAGGCGGTGGTGATCTTCTCGTTCACCGTCCACGCCTTGGACACCAGGTAGGACAGGTCGTCCACCGGCTCGAAGATCATGTAGCGGCTCACCGCGGCCGGAACGTTCCAGGCCGGGATGTAGCCCACGCCGGCGAAGCCGAGGTTGACTGGGCTGTACTGCAGGTCGCTGGCGATGGCGGTGTCGCCCTGGGCGCCGAGCAGGATGTTGCCTTCCGGCTGTTCCTTGTGCTTTTCGCGGTCGGCGTAATTCACCCCGACGTCGAGATCGGAGAACCAGCCCAGTTCCATCGGGAAGCTGGCCTGCAGGCGCGCGCCCTTCAGGCGGTCTTCCACGCTCGGCACCTTGCCGTAGCCGGAGCCGTAGATGGTGTTGGTCAGGTACAGCGCGCTGGGATCGGAATAATCGCGGCCTGGCACCAGCTGGGAGAAGTCGTTGCCGCGATAGGTCAGGGCGACCGTATCGAGCTGCGGCATCGGGGTCAGCTGGGTGTTGTTCTCCAGGTTCAGCTCCTCGCGGGTGGCCTTGGAGTAGCTGACGTCGGCATTGATGCGGATGCCCGAGTCGGTGGTGAACTCGTTGTTCCAGCCAAACGCGTCGATCTTGTCCTCGCGCTTGTTGTACATGCCGCGCACCAGCGGGTACACGCCGCTGGCGGTGCCGCCGGTCATGGTGCCGTTGTCGTTGACCTGCACGTCGGTCACGTTCAGGCCCGGGGTGTAGCCGCCGTTGTAGTTGCTGAGGTTGACCTCGAACTGGTTGGCGGTGTCGATCTGCTCGGCCTTGGTGTGGAAGGCGTCGAGCGTGCTGGTCCAGGCGTTGGACGGACGGAACTGCACGGTGGCCATGAACGCGTCGCGCTTGGCGTTGCCGGTGCGGCGCAGGGCCTTGATGCCGTCGGAATAGTAGGTGCCCGCCGGCACGCCGGGGCGGTAGCCCTGGTCGGTGTTTTCGGTGCTCCACGGCTCGTACAGGCCGACCTGGTTTTCCTGGATCGGCGTGTCGGTGTGCGCGTAGCCGATCGAGATGCCCCAGGTCTTGTCGGCGAACTGGTCGATGTAGCTGGCGTTGAAGCGGTTGCCGTTCGGGTCGACGTTGGCTGCCTTGCCCAGCGAGTTGTTCTGGAAATGGCCACCCACGGTGATCACGCGCTCGTTGAAGCTCAGCGGGCGCACGGTCTGCATGTCGATGGTGCCCGACAGGCCCTGGCCGACCAGGCCGGCATCCGGGGTCTTGTACACGGTCACGCCGTTCATCAACTCGGCCGGGTACTGGTCGAACTCGACGCTGCGGTTGTCACCCGTGCTGACGACCTCACGGCCGTTGAGCAGCGTGGTGGCAAAGTCGGGCGACAGGCCGCGGATGCTGATCACCTGGGCGCGACCGGCCACGCGCTGGGCCGACAGGCCCGGCAGGCGCGAAAGCGATTCGGCGATGGAGATGTCCGGCAGCTTGCCGATGTCCTCGGCCGAGATCGCCTCGATCACCGAGGTGGAATCGCGCTTGACGGCAATGGCGCTTTCGATGCCGCGGCGGATGCCGGTGACCTCGACGGTATCCAGGTTGGTGACGTCGTTCGGCGGCGTGGCCTTCGTGTCTTCGGCGGCCGGATCGGCGGACTGCGCCGCGGCCAGCATGGGCATCATGGCGGCGGCCAGCGCGATGCTCAACGCGCTGTGCTTGTGGTTCAACATTTTCCCCTCCCAGGCAATGTTGTCATTTCGAATTGTGTCGCCCCCGCGAGCGGGTAGCGCGTCGCAACCAGGGCGGTGCGCGACTGTGGGTAATGGTAGGCAGTGTGCTGTGCGTATGAATATTTCTGCATACGTATTCAATGCGGGTCATCGACGTGGAATCGATTCCAAGCGGCGTGGCTATGCCAGCGGCGGGCGCGTGCAGCGTTCCAATGTAGGAACGGCTTCAGCCGCGACCGCCATGTGGCAGGTCGCGGCTGAAGCCGCTCCTACAGATGCGGTGGCTACGGCAAAGGAATGAAGCGCACGGCTTCGCCGCCACCCGGCGCCAGCTTCAGTTCCAGCGTGTCGCCGCTGCCGACCTCGCGCGTCTCGCGCACGAAGGCAAAGGGATTCGTGCGGAAGTCCGCACCATCGCCGTCCTGGTATATCTCCGCGCGATAGCGCACGCCCGGTTCCAGGAAAGAAAGGGATACCGGCAGCACGCGCCCGTGTTCATCGGTGATGCTGCCCAGGAACCAGTCGCGGCTATGCCGGTCCTTGCGCGCGATGGTGACGTAGTCGCCCACCTCGCCGTCCAGCACGCGCGTGTCATCCCAGTCCACCGCCACGTCCTCGATGAAGCGGAACGCATCGCGGTGCTGTTCGTAGTGCTCGGGCAGGTCGGCTGCCATCTGCAAGGGGCTGTACAGCGTCACGTACAGCGCCAGCTGGCGGGCCAAGGTGCTAGGAATCTTCTGTCCGTTGCGGCCCACCAGGCTGACGATGCCCGGGGTGTAGTCCATGGGCCCGGCCAGCAGCCGGGTAAAAACCAGGTTGACCTCGTGCTCCGGCGGATTCGGCGGCTGGCCCCAGGCGTTGTACTCCATCCCGCGCGCACCTTCGCGCGACATCCAGTTGGGATAGGTCCGGCGCAAGCCGGTGTCCTTGATCGGCTCGTGCGCGTTGACCGCGATGTGCCGCGCCGCGGCTTCCTCCACCACTTTCAGGTGGTGCTCGGCCATGAACTGGCCGTCGTGCCATTCGCGCCACGGCGCGCCACCGGCCGGGTTGCGTCGTTCCACCTGGCCGTCGTCGCAGACATAGCCGGTCTTGACCGCATCCACGCCCAGGCGTGCATAAAGATCCAGCGCGGCGCCGAGCTGGTCCTCGTAGTGGTCGATCGCACAGCCCGTCTCGTGGTGACCGATGAGGTGCACGCCCTTGCGCGCGCCGTAGGCCGAGAGCGCTTCGATGTCGAAATCCGGCGTGGGACGGGTGAAGTCGAAGCCGTTGCCATTGCCGACCCAGTCGCCGTCCCAGCCAGGGTTCCAGCCTTCCACCAGCACGCCGCGGAAGCCATGCGCGGCGGCGAAGTCGATATAGCGCTTGGTGTTCTTCGTGGTGGCGGCGTGCTTCGGGCCGGTCGCCCAGGTTTCCTGGTTCAAGTGCATCGACCACCACACGCCGAGGTACTTGGCCGGCTTCACCCAACTGACATCGCCCAGCTTGTTGGGCTCGTTGAGGTTGAGGATCAGGCTGGATTCGACCAGCCCGCCGGCATGGTCGCTGATCTGCAACGTGCGCCACGGCGTGTCGAAGGGCAGGGTGCGGCGTACCTTCCAGCCTTCGGCCGAGGGTGAGAGCTGCGCGCGCAGGCGTTGGCCGTCGGTGCGGCGCAGCCACATGCCGGCGTAGTCCACCAGCGCAGCCTCGTGGATCGATACATGCAGGCCGTCGTGGCTGCGCAGGGTGATCGGGGTGTGCGCCAGCGGCACTTCGGCCAGCGGCGTGCGGCGGTAAAGGTATTCGTAGTGGATCGGCTCGCCGGCGGGAATCCACCACGCGGTCGATTCGGGGACGATGTCGAACTCGGTCAGTTCGTCGTCGATGATTGCCTCGCGCAGCCCGGGTTGCTCGGGGAAGCGGTAGCGGAAGCCCAGGCCGTCGTCATAGACGCGGAATACCACGTCGAGTCGCCGCTTGGCGCCGCCGCGCTCGCCCAGGTGGACCACCAGCTCGTTGTAGTGGTTGCGGATGAATCGGCGCTCGCCCCAGGGTTGTTCCCAGGTGTCATCGACGCTGCGGGTTTCCTGCGCGAGCACCGCCAGGTCACGGTCCAGGCGGCCATCGCGCAGCTGGAAACCGAGTTTCGATTGCCCGACAACCGGTTCGCCCAGACGCTCGACGCGGTAGCTGGGCTGCCCGCCTTCCAGTTGCAGGTCCACGCGCAGCACGTTGCCGGGTGACTGGACACTGGCGACAGTGACGGGTTCGGCGTGTGCCGGCGCGATGGCGCCTGTGGCGGCTGCCAGGACAAACAGGGCGCCGGACAGGCACCGCGACAGGAACAACGACGGCATTTCCCCTCCCAAGGCGGCCGCGCAACTGCCCGGGACTATAGCGACGGCGAACGACGCCACCGCGGCGAACGCCATGAATACGTATGCAGCTGGACGCACCCGCCGCCCCCATGCCTACCATGTGGCGTGCCCCTGGGAGGGGGCCGCGAGCGCGCCGGGCTGCCGGCGCCATCACCACCACGCGGGCACAAGGGAGGAAGGCTGCCGGTGCAAACCGGTTTGCCACTTCGATGCGCAAGATGATCTGCCTGGCCTTCGTCCTCGGGACGATGGCCGGTCCGGCCGCGGCAGCGGCGGATCTGGAATTCGATGGCCGCCATGCGCGCGCCGAGGCTGCCGGCGATGGCGGCTACGTGCTGCATGCCTCCGCAGGGGAGGTGCGCATCGCCGCACAGCCCATGCACAGCGAGACCGGCAGCGTGCTGTTCGACGCGCTGTTCGCGCTGGCGCAGCAGGAACTGGACGCCAACCGGGTCGATGCGATCCGCGACCCGGCCTTCGACGAAGGGCGGCCGGTACCCTGCGAATGCTTCCAGACCGGTGCGCGCTGGCCCTATGTGTGGACGCGCGACATGAGCTTCGCCGCCGACCTGGCGCTGGCGCGGCTGGACCCGCAGCGCACGCGGCAGTCGCTGCGCTTCAAGCTTTCGGCGGCGCGCGATGGCCGCACGCCGGGACTGTTCGTCGCCCAGGACACCGGCTCGGGCGGCAGCTGGCCGATCAGCACCGACCGCGTCGTGTGGTTCCTCGCCGCGCGCGACCTGCTCGACGATGCCGCCTTTGCCAACGACACCTGGCAGGCGCTGCAGGCGACGCTGGCACAGGACCGCCGGTACGCGTTCGACGCCTCCGTGGGCCTGTACCGCGGCGAGACTTCTTTCCTGGACTGGCGCGAGCAGACCTATCCCGGCTGGACCGCGCAGGACGTGCGCTTCATCGGCGAGTCCTACGCGCTGTCCACCAACGTGCTGCACTACCAGGCGCTGCGGCTGGCCGAGCGGCTGGCGCGCGAACGCGGCGACGCGCGCGCGCCGCAGTACGGCCAATGGGCCGACGCATTGCGCACGCAGATCGACCAGCGCTTCTGGCGCGAGGACGCCGGCCAGTACATGAGCTACCTGGGGCCGGCGGGCGGGCGCACGGTCGGCGGCACGGCGGCCGCGCTGCTGCCCGTGGCCAAGTACGACCTGCTCGGGCTGTCGCTGGGCGTGCTGGCCGAGGTGTTTCCCGCCGACCGCGCACGCCGCGCGCTGCAGGGGTATCCCACCACCGCGGCCGGCAGCCCGGTGGTCTGGCCTCAGTTGGCCGACCAGCCGATCTACCACAACCGCGCGATCTGGCCGTTCGTCAGCGCCTACGCCCTGGGTGCCGCGCGGCAGCTGGACGACGCGCCGCGGATCGCGGTCGAGATCGAATCGATCCTGCGCGGCGCCGCGCTGGCCGGCTCGAACATGGAAAACTACGAAATGTTGAGCCAGGCCGTGCATGTGGACGACGGCAAGCTCAGCGGACCGGTGGTCAATTCGCAGCGGCAGCTGTGGTCGGTGGCCGGGTATCTGGCGATGGTGCGCGAGGGCGTGTTCGGCGTGATGCCGGATGGCCGCGTGGCACCGAAGCTTCCGGCGTCGCTGGTGCCGGCGGTGTTCGGCACGCGCGAACGCATCACGCTGGACGAAGGGTCACATCGCTACGTGCTGGTGCGCCCGGCGCGCATCGAGGGCGATTTGCTGGTGGCGGGCCGGGTGGAGACGCAGGGCCCGCAGACCGTTGTTCACCTGGTGGCGCAGCACAGTGATGCCAGTGCCCCGCCGCAGCCGGCCGCGCGCTTCGCGCCTTCCACCCCCGGCGCGCCGGTGGCCATCGCCGCAGGCAAGGGATGGCGCGTGGTCCCGCAAGCGGACGAGGTGCTCTGGCGCGATGGTGTTGCGCAGCCGGCCGGCACGATGCACATCGCGCTGGCGCCGGGCACGGCCACCTGCCTGCGGCTGACCCGCCGCGAAGGCGCACTGGAATCCCTGCCCAGTCCGGAGACTTGCCTGGGTGCCCAGGTCGAGCTGAAGGGCGCGGGCGACTGGCAGTGGACGCCACCCCACCCAGGCACCTGGCGCGCCCGTCTGCGCTACGAAAACCTGCATGGCCCGATCAATACCGGTGTCACTGCGGCGGTGAAGCAGCTGCGCGTGCAGTGCGACGGCCAGCCGGACCAGTGGCTCGCGGTGGCGATGCCGCACAGCGTCGGGCCGCAGGATTCCACGCTGGTCGATGTCCGCACCGGTGCGGGCGCTTGCCGCATCACGCTGGAGGAAGGCTTCAACATGAGCGTGCTGGCGCACTTTGCCCATTACACGGGCGGGCAGGGCGGGCGCGACGGCGTGGTCAACGACGCGCGCGTGCTTGGCCTCACCCTGGTTCCGCTGCCGGTCGTGGAGGCTGCACGATGACGTCCAAGCCGCAGTTGTCGTTCTGGCAGATCTGGAACATGTGTTTCGGCTTCCTCGGCATCCAGTTCGGCTTCGCGCTGCAAAACGCGAACGCCAGCCGCATCTTCGAAACCCTGGGCGCGCCGATGGACGCGGTCCCTGGGCTGTGGATCGCCGCGCCGCTGACCGGGCTGCTGGTGCAGCCCGTGATCGGCTATCTCTCCGATCGCACCTGGACGCGCTGGGGCCGCCGCCGGCCGTATTTCATGCTCGGCGCGCTGTTCACCACGCTGGCGCTGCTGGTGATGCCGAACTCGCCGACGCTGTGGATCGCCGCCGGCACCCTGTGGATCCTGGACGCATCGATCAACATCTCGATGGAACCGTTCCGCGCGTTCGTCGGCGACCAGCTCTCGCCGCGCCAGCGACCGACCGGCTATGCGATGCAGAGCTTCTTCATCGGCGTGGGCGCCATCGTCGCCAGCTTCCTGCCGTACCTGCTGGCGCACTGGGGCGTGGCCAATACCGCCGCGCCGGGGCAGGTGCCGGACACCGTGCGCTGGTCGTTCTATGCCGGCGCGGCGGTGCTGCTGCTCTCGATCGGCTGGACGGTGCTGCGCACGCGCGAATATTCGCCGCAACAACTGGCCGCCTTCGATGACGCCGAGCCGGTGGCTGCCCGCGCCGCGGTACGCGCGCATGGCGCGCCGCCGATGCGCCAGGTCGTCCGTTGGCTGGTGATCGGCGTGCTGCTGGCGGCGGCCATCGCCTGGCGCGATGGCGACCGAATGCTCTACGTGCTGGCCGGCCTGTGCGCCGGCTATGGCGTGCTGCTGTGGCTGGCGCGCGTGCTGCCCGGCACGCACATGCTGGCAGCCATCGTCGATGACTTGCGGGGCATGCCGCCTACGATGCGCAGGCTGGCGTGGGTGCAGTTCTTCTCGTGGTTCGCCCTGTTCGCCATGTGGATCTACACCACCGCGGCAGTGGCTGGGCGCCACTTCGGCGCGAGCGATACCGCCTCGGCGGCGTACAACGAGGGCGCGAACTGGGTGGGCGTGCTGTTCGGAGCCTACAACGGTTTCGCCGCGCTGGCCGCCCTGCTGATTCCGCTGATGGTGCGCGCCATCGGCCTGCGCTGGAGCCATCTGGTCAACCTGTGGCTGGGCGGTCTGGGGCTGGTATCCCTGACGCTGATCAGCGACCCGCACTGGCTGCTGCTGTCGATGGTGGGGGTCGGCTTCGCTTGGGCCTCGATCCTCTCCCTGCCTTACGCCCTGCTGTCGGACAGCGTGCCGGCGGCCAAGATGGGCGTGTACATGGGCATCTTCAATTTCTTCATCGTGATCCCGCAGCTGATCGCGGCCAGCGCGCTGGGCTTCGTGCTGCGCACGCTGCTGCAGGGCGAGCCGATGCGCGTGCTGGTATTGGGCGGCATCAGCCTGTTCATCGCCGGCCTGTGCGCACTGCGGGTGCCTGCCGCTTCGGAGACCCCCTGATGCATCCGCGCTCGACCCTGTTCCTCGGCACCTGCCTGGCCGTGCTGGCCGGCGGCGCCCACGCTGCCCGCCCTGCGCCGGACTACTACGGCACGCTGGAGCCGTTCGCCCGCGACGCGGTGTATTTCGTCGTCACGGACCGCTTCGTCAATGGCGATCCTTCCAACGACCATCGGGACCAGGGCGGCCAGCATCCGACCTTCGACATTCCGGTGCATTGCCCGGACGGCATCGACGGCAACATCGGCTACCTGGGCGGTGACTTCAAGGGCGTGGCCGACAACGCCGGCTACATCCGCGACCTGGGCTTTGGCGCGGTGTGGATCACCCCGATTATCGACAACCCGGACGAGCCGTTCAGCGGCGGCAAGCCGGTGAGCTGCGACAGCACCCTCAGCGACAACGGCAAGACCGGGTACCACGGCTACTGGGGCGTGAATTTCTACCAGCTCGACGAACACCTGCCGAGCCCGGGCCTGGATTTCGCCGGCTTCACCCGCGCGATGCACGCCAAGGACCTGAAGGTGGTGCTGGATATCGTGGGCAACCACGGCTCGCCGGCCTTCGGCATGACCCGCAAGCAGGCGAAGTTCGGCCAGGTGTTCGACCGCGACGGCAAGCTCTTGGCCGACCACCAGAACCTGCCGCCGCAGAAGCTCGATCCCAAGCACAACCCGCTGCACGCGTTCTACAACAACATCGGCGCGGTGGATGCGAAGGACGGTTCGATCTTCGACGGCAACCTGGCCGAGTTGGCCGACTTCAACCAGGACAATCCGGCGGTGCTGGATTACCTGGCCGGCGCGTACCTGCAATGGCTGGACCAGGGCGCCGACGCGTTCCGCATCGACACCATCGCCTGGATGCCGGACCGGTTCTGGCATGCGTTCAGCGCGCGCATCCGTGCGCGCAAGCCGGGCTTCTTCATGTTCGGCGAGGCGTTCGATTACGACCCGGCGTCGATCGCGCGGCATACCTGGCAGCGCAACGCCGGCGTGAGCGTGCTCGATTTCCCGCAGCGTGGCGCGATGTCCGATGTTTTCGGCCGCAAGGGCGAGGGCTTCGAGAAGCTGGACGGCACGCTGTTCCTGGGCGAGGGGCCGTATCGCAACCCCTACGAGCTGATGACGTTCTACGACAACCACGACATGGCGCGGCTGGATGCGACCGATGCGGGTTTCATCGACGCCAACAACTGGCTGTTTACCTCGCGCGGAATTCCGGTGCTGTATTACGGGTCGGAGATCGGCTTCATGCGCGGGCGGGCCGAGCATGCGGGCAATCGCGCGTACTTCGGGCAGGAACGCATCGATGCCGCGCCGCAAAGCCCGATCTACGCGCCGCTGCGGCGCATCGCGCGGCTGCGCGAGGAGAGCGTCGCGTTGCAGCGCGGCCTGCAGGTGAACCTGCGGCTGCAGGGGAACGAGGCGGTCTTCCTGCGCTTGTACCAGCATGAAGGGCAGGCGCAGACGGCGCTGGTGATGCTCAACAAGGGCGACGCGCCGAAGACGTTGCAGGCGGATCGCTACGTGCAGGCCGGGCCATGGCGCGATGCGTTCGATGGCAAGCCGGTGGCTGCCAAGGGCAAGCTCGCGGCCGAAGTGCCGGCGCATGGCGTGCGGGTGTTCCTGCTGGATGCGCCGGTGCG
Organism: Pseudomonadota bacterium; assembly: GCA_023386795.1. Taxonomy (GTDB): domain Bacteria; phylum Pseudomonadota; class Gammaproteobacteria; order Xanthomonadales; family Xanthomonadaceae; genus Stenotrophomonas_A. Next base: position 2,684 of record JAEWJB010000105.1, on the reverse strand, counting down.
GGATGCGGGCTTGCAGGCGGCGCTGGCGCAGGCGATGCAGCAGCAGGCGGCGCGTGATGCGCAGGATGCGAAGGGCGAGGCACCGGCTGCGCCTAAGCTGTAGGAGGGGCTTCAGCCCCGACGGGCGGGGTCGTGAACGGTGGGAGGTCGCGGCTGAAGCCGCTCCTACATGGGGGAGTGGCTGGTTTGGCTTGGGGACGGGAAGGCGGGCCGGGCTTAGGCCCATTCCTCCTATCGCCGCGACGAATCCCGCGGCACCAGCCGCGTCGGGATCGCCCGGCTTTCCGCCACCTCGCCGCGGATCAGCGCGATCAGCCCGTCCACCAGCAGGCTGCCCGCCAGCTTGGTGTCCTGCTGCACCGTCGTCAGCGACGGCGAGACCGACCCGGCCAGCGGGATATCGTCGAAGCCGGTCACGGCCACGTCGGCCGGCACCTGCAGGCCGTGCTCGCGCAGCGCCCGCATCGCGCCGATGGCGATCAGGTCGCTTGCCGCGCATATCGCGTCGAACCGCTCGCCACGGGCCAGCAAGGCCGCGCAGGCGTCGTGCCCGGACTGTTCGGTGGTGATCGCGTCGTGCTGCAGTGCCGGCTCGGCCTCGATTCCGGCCACGCGCATGGCCTCGACATGACCGCGGTAGCGTTCCTCGAACTCCGGGTAATGGCTGGACGCATGCCCGAGGAAGGCGATGCGCCGGCAGCCCTGTTCGAGCAGGTGGCCGGTGATGTCGAACCCGCCCTGGAAGTTGTCGCTGCCGATGGACACGCCCGGCTGGTCCGGCAGGGCGGCGCCCCAGCGCACGAAATGCGTTCCCTGTTCGACCAGGCGCTGCAGTCGTGCCCGTGACTCGTGGTAGTCGCCGTAGCCGAGCAGGATGATGCCGTCGGCCTTGTTGCTGTCCTCGTAATCGGCCTGCCAGTCGGTGGACAGCTGCTGGAAGGACACCAGCAGGTCATAGCCGCGCAGGGCGCAGGCGCGGGTGATCGAGCCCAGCATCGAGTGGAAGAACGGGTTGATCAGCGAGTCGTCCGGCGTCGGGTCCTCGAAGAACAGCAGGGCCAGCGTGCCGGCATTGCGCAGCCGCAGGCTGGAGGCGTTCTTGTCGACCTTGTAGTTCAACTGCCGGGCGATGCTCAGGATGCGCCGCCGGGTCTCCTCGTTGACCATCGGGCTGCCGCGCAGGGCGCGCGACACCGTCGGCTGCGAAACGCCCGCCAGGTAGGCGATGTCGAGGGAGGTGGCCTTGCCTTTGGTGGTCATCGGATCGCACGGCGGAAACGGCCCGGGCATCATGCCACGCGCCGGGCGCGCAGGCCTGCCGCGTTTGGTTTACCATGCGGGCCTGAATCCACCGCCAAGGTGGCCCGCGCGAAAACGCCGGCCGAGCGTGCGACATGAGCACTACCACCGCCCAGCGCTGAAACCCTACGAGGCCCGGCCCCGGCGCCCTCGCGGCGCTTTTTTTTCGCCCGGCCTCGCGCCTTTCCTGTTTCCCCGCCCCTGGCCACCGGCCGGCGGCCCTTTCCAGATTCTCCGCACATGATCACGATCACGCTCCCCGACGGCAGCCGCCGCGAGTACGAACAGCCCGTTTCCGTCATGCAGGTCGCCCAGTCGATCGGCGCCGGCCTGGCCAAGGCCACCCTGGCCGGTGCCGTGGATGGCGTGCTGGTGGACGCCAGCGATGTCATCGACCACGACGCCACCCTGCGCATCATCACGCCCAAGGACGAGGAAGGGCTGGAGATCATCCGCCACTCCAGCGCCCACCTGGTCGGCCACGCCGTCAAGCAGTTGTACCCGGACGTCAAGATGGTGATCGGCCCGGTGATCGCCGAGGGCTTCTACTACGACATCTACTCCGAGCGGCCCTTCACGCCCGAGGACATGGCCGCCATCGAGCAGCGCATGGCCGAGCTGATCGCCCAGGACTATGACGTCGTCAAGAAGATGACCCCGCGCGCGGAAGTCGTGGAAATCTTCAAGGCGCGGGGCGAGGACTACAAGCTGCGCCTGATCGAGGACATGCCCGAGGACATCCAGGCGATGGGCATGTACTACCACCAGGAATACGTGGACATGTGCCGCGGACCGCACGTGCCTAACACGCGCTTCCTCAAGGCGTTCAAGCTGACCCGCATCTCCGGCGCCTACTGGCGCGGCGATGCCAAGAACGAGCAGCTGCAGCGCATCTACGGCACCGCCTGGGCCGACAAGAAGCAGCTCGATGCGTACATCAAGCGCATCGAGGAAGCCGAGATGCGCGACCACCGCCGCATCGGCAAGCAGCAGGACCTGTTCCACCTGCAGGAAGAGGCCCCGGGCCTGGTGTTCTGGCACCCGAAGGGCTGGTCGATCTGGCAGGTCGTCGAGCAGCACATGCGCAAGGTGTACCGCGATACCGGCTACGGCGAGGTGCGTTGCCCGCAGATCCTCGACGTGAGCCTGTGGCAGAAGTCCGGCCACTGGGACAACTACAAGGACAACATGTTCTTCACCGAGTCCGAGAAGCGGACCTACGCGGTGAAGCCGATGAACTGCCCCGGCCATGTCCAGGTGTTCAACCAGGGCCTGCACAGCTACCGCGACCTGCCGATCCGCTACGGCGAGTTCGGCTCGTGCCACCGCAACGAGCCGTCCGGCGCGCTGCACGGCATCCTGCGCGTGCGCGGCTTCACCCAGGA
>JAEWJB010000065.1 GCA_023386795.1 Pseudomonadota bacterium | reverse complement strand
GCCAGCCACGGCACCGGCAGCTTCGTCGGCTGCAACGTGCCACCGGCGGCCACGCCGGCACCGCAGATCGCTCGCTCCGGCACGCCGGCCGGGCACAGGCCGTCGGTGAGCACGCCGGCCAGCACGTTGGCCGGCGCCTGCGCGGCCACCGCATAGGCCAGCGCGGCGCCTTCGCCATCGCCCACCAGCAGCGGCAGGCGGTAGGTCGGGATGTGCAGGTAGGCCTGCACGTAGCGCGAGAAGTTCTCCACGTCGCCGGAGCCGAACACGCACTTGCCGGGGTCCTTGCCCAGCACCTGGTACAGGTGCGCGGTATCGACCATCACCACCAGGGCGCCGTCCTGGCGCAGCGCTTCGGCCTGCCGCGCACGCGCAGCGGCATCGCGCGCGGCGCCGGCGAACCACACCACCACGCGCTGCGGCTCGCCCTGCGGACGCAACACCGGCACGTTCTCGAAGCGGCCGTGGGAGACCTTTTCCGGCGGGGAATCCGACGGCCCGGCCGGGGCGGCCGCGGCGTTGCCAACGGCAAGGGAAAGCGCAAGCGCGGCGGGCAGGACGCGGAACAGGTCACGAAGCGGCATGGGAAATTTCGTCAGCAGGCGGTGGAAGGACGCGGCGCATGGCCACGGCGCGACTCATTCGGCATCGGGATGGCGCTGGCGCCACAGCGCCAGCTTCTCGCGGTAGCGTGCCATTTCCTCTGCATGGAGATCGTAGACGCACAGCGGGCAGCCGCTGCCGCAGCACTCGTTGGGCGCAGGTTCGACAGGCGCTTGCGGGCGCGGATCGTCAGCGAAGTCTGCAACGGGATCAGGCATGGCGGGGGCGGGAAACGACAGGCGTCCATTCTAGCCAGTCGCCACTGCCACGCCGCCGAAGGCGCCCCGGCGCGACGCGGGCATTCAGCCGATGGCGCGGCGCAGGTTGGCACGGGCCTGCGCATCGCAGCGCGCATGGAACCAGTCGCTCAGGAAGATGCGCGGCTGGGCGAGCACCCCGCGCAGGAAGCGCCGGCGGTTGATGCGGTACAGGAAGCCGGGCACGTGGTCGCGGTATTCCTCGGCGATGGCGTGGTCGTAGGCATCGAACTGCGCAGGCGGCGCAGCGAGGATCGCCATGTCGCAGTCGAGCATCAGCGCCGCGTCGGCATCCACGTCGCGCGGCGTGAGCTGGCCATGGCGCGCGGTCAGTGCGATGAGCTGCGACACGCGCGCGATGTCGATGTCGGTGCCGGGCCACCAGCGCGCGATCGTCTCGCGTGCCAGCTCGGCCGAGCGGGCTTCGTTGTCGCGCTTGCCGGGCTCGTAGATGGCGTCGTGGAACAGCAGTGCCAGCGCCACCTCGCGCGGCTGCGTCCACCCCGGACCGGCGGCCACCTCGGCATAACCCTCGAGCACCGCTTCGATATGCCCCCAGTGGTGGTAGGCGCGGGGCGGCGTCGCGTAGGCGGCCTGCAGCTGCGCCCATTGCGCCGGTTGCAGCGACAAGGGGACGATGGCCTGGATCGGGGAACTCACCATGGGCGCAGCCTAGCGCCGGGCGCGTGAAGGGCCAAGGGCGGCCAGGGCCGGGTGCCCCGCGTGCTCAGGCGCGCAGTGGCCAGCGGCCTTCCTCGCGATAACTGGCCTCGCCGCGCACGCTGCGCAGGAGGGCCAGCTCATCCGCCTGCCAGGCCAGCGGTGCATCCAGCGCACGCTCGGCCAGCCCGCGCGGCGCATACAGCAGCGTCATGTGCGGCGTGAAGCGCGCATCGCCGGACAACCCTTCCTGCGCCAGCGCCAAGGCCAGGCGCCGATGCAGCTCGTGCGCACCCGCGGTTCCTGCGGCATCGCCCAGCGCCACGCCGGGGCGCTCGCGACGTGGCCCACCGAAGCTGCCGACGCGGTCGAACGCCAGCGCGAACGGTGCGATGCGCAGCGCCTGCGCGGCGCGCTGGGCACGCGCCAGCAACGACGGTGGCAGGCCGGCGTACTCGCCCAGGTAATGCAAGGTAACGTGCAGGCGTTCGCGGGACACCAGCCGCGCCGAAGGCAGTTCCGCGCGCAGTGCATCGGCCACCGCATACGCCGCCTGCGCCACGCCGGAAGGCGGCATCAGGGCGAAGAACAAACGCTCGGTCGCGCTCGCCTGGCCGAAGCCGAGCGAGAGCTGTGCCTCGGCGGAAGACAGGTAGAGGAATTGCCGGTTCATCGGGTCATGCCGGCGCCCTGCCGCCGCGTGGGAGGGCGCGGATACTAGCAGAGCATCCCCTTGCCGCGCCGCACCATCGCACCCTGCACGCCCCGCCGAAACAGGCATACACTGCCCGCAGCACATGGGGCGACGGCGTGACCGTCGCGGGAGACTGCAATGGGCATCCTGCTTTCGTTCGTGTTCGCCGCGGCGACGGCGACCGCGCCTGCCATCCCGCCGCCCGCCGAGCTGTCGGTCGCCGGCACCACGCCTGTCCTGCCCGCCGGCGACCCGGTCGCCGCCCACGCGGCCGACGCCAGCGTGCTGCCGCCGCCTTCGCCGCAGACGCTGCTGGCCATCCCGCCCGAACTCCAGCGCCTGCTGCGGCAGAAGGTCATGCACGGCGCGCAGGAGATGCGCGTGCGCGCGCTGGTGCACCTGATCTTCGACGAAGACGCGCTGGGACTGCGCTACTCCACCGAGGCCACCCACACCGTGGCCGAGACCTACCAGCTGCGCAGCGCCAACTGCCTGTCCTTCACGCTGTTCTTCGTCGCGCTCGCGCGCGAGGCCGGCATTCCCGCGCGGCCGCAGGAAGTGGGCCAGGTGCTGAGCTGGTGGCAGGACCAGCGCACGATCTACAACTTCGGCCACGTCAACGCACAGGTGCGCATCGATGGTCGCCCCGGCACCGTGGACCTCGACGCCAGCGTGCTGATGGACCGGCGCGGCCCGCGCGTCATCACCGACGAGCGGCTGTTCGCGCACTACTACAACAACCGCGGCAGCGAGCTGATGGCGGCCGGGCAGAACGGGCCGGCGCGTGCGTACTTCCAGCAGGCGCTGCGCATGGATGCCACCCTGCCCAACATCTGGAACAACCTCGGCGTGCTGGAATCGCGCGAGGGTGACCTGACGGCCGCTGGCCGTGACTACGCGCAGGCGCTGGCACTCAATCCTTCGCACGTAGCCAGCCTCTCCAACCGCATCAACCTCTACCGCCGCCTCGGCGACGACGCCCACGCCGACGCCACGCTCAAATACCTGGAGCAGATCCGCGCGGTCGATCCGTTCTACCAGTTCATGATGGGCCGCCAGGCCGAGAGCAGCGGCCGCTACGCCGAGGCGATCTCCCGCTACCGTCGTGCCGTGACGTTGTACCCGGCCGCGCACCAGTTCCACTTCGGGCTGGCACGGGCCTACTTCCTGAGTGGCAACGCGCGCCTGGCCGAGCGCGAGATGCGCCGGGCCCGCGACCTCGGCCCGGAGAACGACCGCACCCGCTACCAGGCCAAGATCGAGGGACTGCAGCGCCTGGAACGCGCCGGGGCGCTGTCTTCCCGCTGAGCGCAGGCGACGGGGCGGGAAACAGTTTCCCGCCCTTGCGACGCGACGTGCATGCGCCGGGTGGGCATGATGGGCGTTCTTTCCCCCCGAGCCTCCGTCATGGCCGAATCCTCCCCCGCTGCCACTTCGCAGCAGCTGTTCACGCCCACGCAGCTGGGCGAGATCCCCCTCGCCAACCGCATCGTGATGGCCCCGCTGACGCGCGATCGCGCCGTCGCCGGCCAGGTGCCCAACCCGCTCGCCGTCGAGTATTACGCGCAGCGCGCCAGTGCCGGCCTGCTGATCGCCGAGGGCACGCAGATCAATGCGCTGGGCCAGGGCTACCTGGACACGCCCGGCATCCACACCCCCGCGCAGATCGAAGGCTGGAAACACGTCACCGATGCGGTGCATGCGCGTGGCGGCAAGATCATCGTGCAGCTGTGGCACGTCGGGCGCATCTCGCATACCAGCCTGCTGCCGCCGGGCGAAGTGCCGGTGGCGCCAAGCGCGCTGCGCGCGAAGGGCAAGACCTTCACCGCCCAGGGCTTCGAGGATGTCTCCGAGCCGCGCGCGCTGGCGCTGGAGGAAATCCCCGGCTTGATCGCCGATTACGTCCGCGCGGCGCGCAACGCCATCGAGGCCGGCTTCGACGGCGTGGAGATCCATGCGGCCAATGGCTACCTGATCGACCAGTTCCTGCGCGACGGCAGCAACCACCGCGAGGATGCCTACGGTGGCAGCATCGAGAACCGCACGCGCCTGCTGGCCGAGGTGACGCAGGCCATCGCCGACGAGATCGGTGCCGGCCGCACCGGCGTGCGCCTGTCGCCGGTGACGCCGGTCAACGACGCGCACGACTCCAACCCGCAGCCGCTGTTCGAGCGCGCGGTCGAGCGGCTGGACGCGATCGGCGGGCTGGCGTTCGTGCACGTCATCGAGGGCGCCACCGGCGGCCCGCGCGACGTGGCACCGTTCGACTACGTCGCGCTGCGCGCCAAGTTCCGCGGCGGCTGGATCGCCAACAACGGCTACGACAAGGCGATGGCCGAGCAGGCGATCGCCTCCGGCTACGCAGACGCGGTGGCCTTTGGCCGGGCGTACATCGCCAACCCCGACCTGGTCGAGCGCCTGCGCGTAGATGCCCCGCTGAACGAGGTCGATGCGTCCACGCTGTACGGCGGCGGCGCCAAGGGCTACACGGACTACCCGACGCTGGCCCAGGCCGGGAAGTGAGCGACGACGCCGGGGCGAAGCTTCGTCCCGGCGCCTGCCTGCACGCGGTCGCTGCGCCTGCTTGCTAGGATCGGCGCATCCCCCGCGAAGGAAACGCCATGCCCACATTGCCCCGGCTCGCCCTCGCCCTGGCGCTCGCGTGGCCCGCCGCCTGCGCGTGGGCCGTGCCGACGTGGGGCGCGCTGCAATCCAGCCCCGCCGACACGCCGGCCGCGTCGCTCAAGCCCGGCGAATGGATCTGGGGCGGTGTCAGCAAGGGGTGGGGGCCGATGGCGGTGATCGTCAGCCTCACCGAGCAACGGGCCTATGCGTATCGCAACGGCATCCTGATCGGTGTCAGCACGATCAGCAGCGGCAAGAAGGGATACGAGACACCCACCGGGGTGTTCACCATCCTGCAGAAGGACAAGGACCACCACTCCAACCAGTACAACAACGCGCCCATGCCCTACCAGCAGCGCCTGACCTGGGGCGGCGTGGCGCTACATGCCGGTGGCCTGCCGGGCTATCCGGAATCCCATGGCTGCGTCCACCTGCCGACCGAATTCGCGCGCCTGCTGTTCGACAATTCGAACATGGGCATGGTGGTGGTGGTTTCCGAGGCCGGCGTCAGCAGCGAGGACGTGGTGCATCCGCGGGCGGTGAGCCCGATCGATCCACTCACCGGCGCCGAGCGCCCGCTGCTGCCGTTGGGCAACGGCCAGGCCTATACCTGGCAGCCCATGCTCGCGCCCACCGGGCCGGTGTCGATGGTGATGAGCACGGCGGACGAACAACTGCTGGTGTTCCGCAACGGCGTGGAAATCGGCCGTGCACGCATCGCGCTGCACGACGATGCCACCGGCACGCCGATCGGCACGCAGGCTTTCATCGTCGGCCAGGGCTTCTTGCCGGGCGAGCTTCCCGGCCTGCCCGGCCAGCGCATGCCGAACTGGATGCGCATTGGCATTCCCGGCGAAGCCGATGCCGGCGCCGCGCTGGAGGCGGCCACGGTCGGCCGCCTCCAAGTGCCGCCCGGCTTCCTCGCCGAAGTGCTGCCCCTGCTGGTCCCCGGCGTGGTGCTGGTGGCCACGGACCAGCCGATCCTGCCGGAAACCACCGGCGCACCGGTACAGGTGCTCGACTCCGATCCGCCCGAAGCGCCGCGCTGAGCGGCGCCGCGCAGGCTCAGGCCTTGCGCAGGTAGATCGTCTTCAGCACCAGGTCCTTGATCTTGTCCGAGTGGCCTTCGATGTGCTCGGCGTCGTCCTCGATCAGGCGGATGTTGCGGATCACCGTGCCCTGTTTCAGGGGAATGGACGCTCCCTTGACCTTGAGGTCCTTGATGACGGTAACGGTGTCGCCGGCGGCGAGCACATTGCCATTGCAGTCGCGCACCACCACGCCGGCTTCGGCGGTGTCGCCCGCGGCCCACTCGTGGCCGCAGTCGGCGCAGACGAACAGCGCGCCATCGGCGTAGGTGTTTTCAAGCGAGCATTGCGGACACGCGGGGACGGTGGACATGGCGAAAGGACCGGGGGAAAGCGGCTTATTGTAAGGCGGCGGCCGAGGTACGCGCGCCACCGGAAGGATGCGCATGCCGGGACGTGGTGATCGGCACGGGTTTTCCCGCCCGCCACGGGCAGGCCCGCGGATGTCATCAACGCATCCTGGCGCCGCAGGCGCAGGCAACGACGCGTCATTCGGCTTTACACACCCCCGGCACACGCGCTTTCCGATCATCACGGTGCCTCTCCCGCATGGAGCCCGCCGTGAGCGCCTCGCACGGTTCCCGTTTCGTCGTCTACGTCGCCCTGGTGGGCAACCTCGGCATCGCGATCGCCAAGTTCGTCGCCGCCGCGATTTCCGGCAGTTCGGCCATGCTCAGCGAGGGCGTGCACTCGCTGGTGGACACCATCAACGAAGTACTCCTGTTGCATGGCCTGCGCCGGGCCGCGCGCAAGCCCTCGCCGACCCATCCATTCGGCTACGGCCGCGAGCTGTATTTCTGGAGCTTCATCGTCGCGCTGCTGGTGTTCGCGATGGGCGCGGGCATTTCACTGTATGAAGGCGTGCAGCACCTGCGCCATCCACAGCCGGCGCAGAACCACGGGCTGGCGTACGCGGTGCTGGGCATCTCCTTCGTCTTCGAAGGTACCTCGTGGTGGGTGGCGCTGCGCGAATTCCGCCGGCGCAAGGGCAAGCTGGGCTATTTCGAGGCGTTCCGCCAGAGCAAGGACCCGAGCACCTTTACCGTGCTACTGGAAGACACCGCCGCGCTGCTGGGCCTGCTGATGGCCTTCACCGGGTTGTTCGCCGCGCAGTGGTTCGACATGCCACAGCTCGACGGCGTGGCCTCCATCGGTATCGCGGCGGTGCTGGGCGTCACCGCCTTCCTGCTCGCACGCGAAACCAAGGGCCTGCTCATCGGCGAGCCTGCACATCCGCGCGTGGCCGAATCGCTGTTGTCCATCGCCGCGCACGACGCCGACGTACGTGCCGCCAACGGCGTGCTCACCATGCAGATGGGGCCAAACCAGGTCGTGGCCGCACTCAGCGCCGAATTCGAGGACAGCCGCACCACGCCGCAGATCGAAGCGTGCATCGGGCGCATCGAACAGGCGGCGCGGCAGAGCCATCCGGAGCTGGTCGCACTATTCGTCAAACCACAGACGCCGGAAGTGTGGCAGGCACGCCGCGATGCCATGGAGCGGGACGCCGCGCGCGAAGGCTGACTTGCGGCGCAGCGGCGGCGGCCGCCCTGGCCCGGCCCTGCGACGGCGATCCCGGTAGAATGCGCGGCCCGCGGCATGGCCGTGCAGTTCTCGGATTTCTTCATGCGCCTGGGCATCGACTTCGGCACCAGCAATTCCGCCGCCGCCACGGTGATCGACGGCGAGGTCGCACCGGTGCGCTTTCCTGCCGCACACGGCGAGGCGCTGCAATTCCGCACCACGGTGTATTTCCCGGAAGTGATGCGCGACCCCAACGATTTCGCCCTGACCCCGGCGATGGCACACGAAGTCGAACGGCTCGTGGACGCCGGCCGGCGCGACGCGCTGGCCGCGGGACGCCCGCGCGAGGAAGCAGCCTTGCGCCGCGATGCCGTGCGCGTGGTGCGTCGGGACTGGATGGAACACTCGGTGCGCGAGCCGGCCAGTTCGGCGGCGCTGCTGCAGAACGCGGTGTATGGCGACGAGGCGCTGGAAGCCTATTTCCTGGAGAACGAAGGCAACCTGGTGCAGAGCCCCAAATCGATGCTCGGCTACAGCCTGCACCCGCGGGCGCGCCAAACCATCACCGGCATTGCCAGCCACATCCTCGAACATATCCGCCTGACCGCTTCGCGCCAGTTCGACCACAACATCCGCCGCGCGCTGATCGGCCGGCCGGTGCGATTCCGAAGTTCCATCGGCGAGGCCGGCAATGCGCAGGCGCTGGAGATCCTCGGCGAGGCGGCGCGCGATGCCGGCTTCGACGACATCGCGTTCCTGGAGGAACCCTCGGCGGCGGCCATGCACCACCACGCCGGCAGCGCGCAGCGCCACGAGGCGGTGATCGTGGACATCGGCGGCGGCACCACCGATATCGCGCATGCCAGCGTCGGCGGCGCACTCGCCCCGCAGGTGCACCGCGCCTGGGGTATCGCGCGAGGCGGCACCGATATCGACCTGGCACTGAGCCTGGCGGGCTTCATGCCGCTGTTCGGCCGCGGCCTCACCCGCGTCCCGGCGCACCACTACGTGGAAGCGGCCATGGTGCAGGACCTGCCGCGCCAGCGCGATTTCCGCCAACACCGCTACGACGGCGTGCCAGATCCGTTCGAGGCGCGCCTGCGCGCCTTGCAGGAAGCCGGCAACACCGCGCGCCTGTACCGGGCCGTGGAGCGCAGCAAGATCGCGTTGAGCGACGCGCCGCGGCATGCCGAATCGCTGGACTTCATCGAGGCCGGGCTCGGCACGGACATCGCCGATGCGGCGCTGGTGGCCGCGGCAGAACCCTACCTGGCCGAACTGGAGGCGCTGTTGCGAGAGGTCGTGGCGGACATCGGCCATGTGCCCGGCGTGGTCTTCCTCACCGGCGGCATGTCGCGTGCCGGCTACGTGCGCGAGCGGGTGATGGCCTGTTTCCCGGGGGCGCGCCTGGTGCAGGGCGATCCTTCCTTCGGCGTGGTACGCGGGCTGGCGCTGGCGGCGGCCTGAGCGTCGCAACAGTGTGTGCGGAAAGCTTCGCGCGGCCACGGACACCGGACCGCTATGCTGCGGCCTTCCTTCCGCCCCGGGGCGCCCGCCATGTCGCTGTCCTATTACCAGGCTTCCGTGCCCGTGCTCGCGCACGGCCTTCGCCAGCTGTCCCACCTGCTCGACAAGGGCAAGGCCTACGTCGCCTCGCATGGGCGTGACCCGGCCACGCTGATCGACGCGCGCCTGGCCGAGGACATGTACCCGCTATCGGCGCAGGTGCAGCGCGCTTGCGACACCGCCAAGCTCACCGTGCAGCGCCTTTCCGGCGTGGAGGCACCGCGCGTGGAGGACAACGAGCGCACGTTCGCCGAGTTGCACCAGCGCATCGACGCCACCCTGGCCTACCTGGAATCGGTGCCGGCCGAGGCGTTCGCCACCGAGCGCGAGATCGTGCTGAAGTTCGGGCCGCTGCAGGCGCGGTTCGACAACGGCCGTTATCTGGCCGAGTTCGCGCTGCCCAACTTCTTCTTCCATGTCACCACGGCCTACGGGATCCTGCGCCACGAGGGCGTGTCGATCGGCAAGCTCGACTACCTGGGCCGGATCGGCGAAGTCACGCCGGCAGCGGGCACCTGAACCCGGAGCGCCAAACCGCCGGGCGCCCATTCAGGTGGAAATTAACGAAGCTCTACAGTCACCCGCGTAGCCTATGGCCCACGGCGCCTCCCTGCGCCGTCGACGCCCCGGCGTCCCTCTCGCGTGACCCCGCCTTGCGCCCGCTGCCGGCCTTCGCCGGCGGCCCGGCATCACCCCAAGGCCCGGCCGCGCTCCCTGCCGGCCTGTTTCGCCGGCTCCCTGCCCCACAGGAGACCGTTCCATGCCACGTTCCAGCAAGCAGAAGGTCCAGCCCACCGTGTCGCGCGGCGACGCCAAGGGCCAGCCGCTCAACCGCGAGCGCATCGCCGCCGACCTGGCCGCGTTCCGCAAGTCCGGTGGCCGCATCGAAGTGCTGCCCACCTTCTTCCGTCCCGGCCGTCCGGCCAACGACCACGACGCGGATTGATTGCGCGTCGGGTTTTCCCTGCGGCGGCGGCGCTCAGCCGCCGCGCCGCACCCGCACCGATCCCGAGTGCGAGTTGATGTCGACATCGCCATTGCCACTACCCAGGCGCACGTCCAGGTGACGGCCCGGGCCGTATTCCGGCCGTTCCACCTGGCCCGCGTCGCTCTCGATGTCGCCACTGAAGGTCTGCACGCGCAGCTGCGCTGATATGTCCCTGGGCAAGCGCAGTCCGATGCTGCCGCTCACCGTCTGCAGGTCGATGCTGCCACCGGGCGCGAAGCGCGCCACGCCGAGGTCCATGCTGCCGGACACGGTTTCCGCGCGCAGGCGCGAAATCTGCCCTGCGTCCAGGCCGATGCTGCCGCTCACCGTCTGCAACGCGACGTCCCCGCCGGCACCGCCTTCGGCGCGCAGGCGCCCACTGACCGTGTTCGCACGCAGGCGCTCGGTCGCCACCCGCGAGGTCAGCGAGCCGCTCACCGTGGACAGTTGCGATTCGCGCGCCTTGCCCTGTGCCGCGAGGCTGCCGGAGACCGTCTGCGCCTGAAGCCGGCCCAGGTCGATACCCGACAGATCCAATCCGGCGCTCACTGTCTGCGCCTGCAGATCCACCCCGCGCGGCACGCGCAGCTCCAGGCGTGCGCCGTCCGAGCGGCGGCTCTGCGGGTAGGCCACCCGCAGCTGCACGCGGTTGGCACTGCTTTGCACGTCCAGCCGCTGGCCCTCGCCCAGTTCGCCGGTCAGGCTGACCTCGTTGCGGTCCCAGCCGGTCACGCGCACCTGGCCTGCAACGTTGTCGATTTCCACGCGCCCGCCCGCGGACAGCGGACGGCTTTCATTGACCGCGGTCTGCGCGGCCACAGGGCCGGCCAGCGCGGTGGCGAACAACAAGGCGGTGAGCGGCAGGGATTTCATCATGGGCTCCATCGGGTGCGGTCTGCTCGGATATCAGGTGGTGCCGGCCGGCGCGAGGGCGGCCATGCGGGTCAGTTCGAGGCGTTTGTCGTAAGTGCGGCGCAACTGGCCGAGGAGGTAGCTGGCATCGGGCTGCTGGCGCAGGGCATCGCGGATCTGCGCTTCGCTCTGGTCCAGGGTGTGCATGGCCGGCTGCAGTTCGGCTGGCATCGGCGCGCGCGGCAGCGTGGCCAGCGCGCGCTGGTATTCGAGCGTCAATGCGTCGGCCTGCGCGAGCAGCGGCATGTCCTGCGGCGCCTGCGCGACCTGCGCCGGCGGAGCGCTGCCGGGCGCGGACATCCGCGAAGGCAGCAGCAGCAAAGCCACCGCGGCCAGCGAGGCGGCCGCGGCCAGGCCTGCCGGCAGGTGCCAGCGGCGGCGGCTGACCGGCAGGCGGG
>JAEWJB010000178.1 GCA_023386795.1 Pseudomonadota bacterium | reverse complement strand
CCGCCAATGCCGCAGTCGCCACCCGCCCGCGGGTGGCGCGGTCAGCTCAGCTTAGCTGAGCTGACCGTGGCAGTGCTTGAACTTCTTGCCGCTGCCGCAGGGGCACGGATCGTTGCGGCCGACCTTCGGGGCCTCGCGCACGGCCTGCGCCACGGCGGCACCGCCCTGGCGGCCTTCCATGTCGGCCACTTCATCCTCGGTGCCGTAGCCGCCGGCATCCTGGTGCTGGAACTGCGACTGGCGCAGTCGCGCCTCGGCCTGCTGCCGTTCCTGCGCTTCCAGCGCGGCCACTTCTTCCTCGCTGCGGATATGCACGCGCGCGAGCAGGTTGACCACGTCGCGCTTGACGCTCTCCAGCATCTCCGAGAACAGCTCGAAGGCTTCCTTCTTGTATTCCTGCTTCGGCTGCTTCTGCGCGTAGCCGCGCAGGTAGATGCCCTGGCGCAGGTAATCCATCTTGGCCAGGTGTTCCTTCCAGCCCTGGTCGAGCACGGTCAGCATGACGTGCTTCTCCAGCGCGCGCATGGTCTCGGCACCCACCGCCGCTTCCTTGCCGCCGAAGTGAGCGTCCACCGCGCCCTGCACCTTCTCGGCGATCTGCTCGGCGTCCAGCTCTTCCTGGCCCTTGGCAAAGCCGGTCAGGTCGATGTTCACGCCCAGCTCGGACTGCAGCGTCGCCTCCAGGCCCGGCAGGTCCCACTGGTCATCCACCGAGTTCGGCGGCACGAAGCGCGCGACCAGGTCGTACACCACGTCGCCGCGGATGCCATCCACGTTGTCCTTCACCGATTCGGCATCGAGCAGCTCGTCGCGCTGGGCGTAGATCACCTTGCGCTGGTCGTTGTTGACGTCGTCGAAATCCAGCAGGTTCTTGCGGATGTCGAAGTTGTGGGCCTCGACCTTGCGCTGCGCCTTCTCGATCTGGCGGCTGACCAGGCGGTCCTCGATGACATCGTCCTCCTTCATGCCCATCAGGCGCATGGCCTTCTGGACCCAGTCGGAGGCGAAGATGCGCATCAGGTTGTCTTCCAGCGACAGGTAGAAGCGCGAGGAACCCGGGTCGCCCTGGCGGCCGGAACGGCCACGCAGCTGGTTGTCGATACGACGCGATTCATGGCGCTCGGTACCGACGATGTGCAGGCCGCCGGCGGCCTTGACCGCATCGTGGCGGCGCTGCCATTCGGTCTTCACGCGGAAGCGCTGGTCTTCGGTGGCTTCCTCGCCCAGCGCGTGCAGCTCGGTTTCCAGCGAGCCGCCGAGCACGATGTCGGTACCGCGGCCGGCCATGTTGGTGGCGATGGTCACCGCGCCCGGGCGGCCGGCGTTGGCGACGATGGTCGCCTCGCGCTCGTGCTGCTTGGCGTTGAGCACCTCGTGCGGCACCCCTGCCTTGCGCAGGTGTTCGGAGAGCATCTCCGAGGTTTCGATCGAGGTGGTGCCCACCAGCACCGGCTGGCCGCGCTTGTTGCAGTCCTGGATATCGGCCAGCACCGCGTTGAACTTGCCCTTGCGGTTGAGGAACACCTGGTCCGGGTGGTCCTTGCGCACGGTCGGCTTGTTGGTCGGGATCACCACCACTTCCAGGCCGTAGATGCTCTGGAACTCGTAGGCTTCCGTGTCGGCCGTGCCGGTCATGCCGGACAGCTTGTTGTACATGCGGAACAGGTTCTGGAAGGTGATGCTCGCCAGCGTCTGGTTCTCGCGCTGGACCGGCACGCCTTCCTTCGCTTCCACCGCCTGGTGCAGGCCATCGGACCAACGGCGGCCGGCCAGGGTACGGCCGGTGAATTCATCGACGATCACCACTTCGCCGTCGCGCACGATGTAGTCCACGTCGCGCTGGAACAGCGCGTGGGCGCGCAGCGCGGCGTTGAGGTGGTGGACGACGCTGAGGTTCTGCGCGGCGTACAGGCCTTCCTCATCGGTGAGGATGCCGGCCTGGCGCAGCAGCGCCTCGGCATGCTCCATGCCCGCCTCGGACAGGTGCACCTGCTTGCCCTTCTCGTCGACCCAGAAGTCGCCTTCGGCTTCTTCGCTTTCCTGCTTGGTCAGCTGCGGGACGATGCGGTTGACGCGGATGTACAGCTCCGGCGATTCATCGGCCGGGCCGGAGATGATCAGCGGGGTGCGCGCCTCGTCGATCAGGATCGAGTCCACTTCGTCGACGATGGCGTAGTGCAGGCCACGCTGGTAGCGGTCGGCGCGCGAGAGCGCCATGTTGTCGCGCAGGTAGTCGAAGCCGAATTCGTTGTTGGTGCCGTAGGTGATGTCCGCGCCGTAGGCTTCGTGCTTGTCGCTGTGCGGCATGCCCGGGTAGACCACGCCCACGCTCAGGCCCAGCCAGTTGTACAGCCGGCCCATCTGGGCGGCGTCGCGGCGGGCCAGGTAGTCGTTGACGGTCACCACGTGCACGCCCTGGCCTTCCAGCGCGTTGAGATAGACCGGCAGCGTGGCGACCAGGGTCTTGCCCTCGCCGGTACGCATTTCGGCGATCTTGCCCAGGTGCAGCACCATGCCGCCGATCAGCTGCACGTCGTAGTGGCGCATGCCCAGCACGCGGCGCGAGGCTTCGCGGCAGACGGCGAAGGCTTCCGGCAGCACCTTGTCCAGCGCTTCGCCCTTGGCGATGCGTTCCTTGAACTCGGGGGTCTTGGCCTGCAGCTGCGCGTCGGAGAGCTTCTCCATCTCCGGCTCCAGCGCATTGATCTTGACGACGATGCGGCTGAGCTGGCGGAGGAGGCGTTCGTTACGACTGCCGAAGACGCGGGTAAGCAGGCTGTTGATCATTGAAGAAACCGGTTGAAGGGCACCGAGAAGATGCGCCGAAAAGAAGGAACGGTTTGACCGACGCCGGCTCCCCGACGACCGCCGCAAACGCGACAGGGCGCAAAGCGCCCTGTCGATGGCAATGCCCATTGTAGCTTGGGGCGGGGTCTGGCGAACGCAAGCCCCGTGCCCGGCGCGGGGTCAGCCGCGTCCGCGGCGCCCCACCGGCGTATTGTTGTTGTCGCCCAGGAACTTGCGCGGGTTCATGACCTGCCCGTCCTTCCAGACCTCGAAATGGACATGGGCGCCGGTGGAACGGCCAGTGGAACCGGCCTTGGCCACCTGCTCGCCGGCACGGACCAGGTCGCCCGCCTTCACCGTCAGGCGCGAGTTGTGCGCGTAGCGGGTGACGTAGCCGTTACCGTGGTCGACCTCCACCACGTTGCCGTAGCCGCCACGCACGCCGGCGTAGCTGACCACGCCGTCGGCCACGGCCAGCACCGGGTCGCCGACGCTGGCATGGAAATCGATGCCCTTGTGGTTGGCGGCGCCGCCGTTGAACGGATCGGCCCGGCCGCCGAAGCCGGAGGTGATGTAGGTGTTGCGGATCGGCATCCGCGAGGGAACCGCGTTCTGCTCCAGCTGGTGGTCGAACATCAGCGACGCGAGGACGTTGAGCTGCTGGCCGGAGGCGGAGAACTGCTGTTCGAGTTGCCCTAGATCCTCCTTGAACTCGCCGACCGGCATGTCCTGGGCCGGCTCGTCGCCGCCACCCACGCCCACCGGTTCGTTGAAGTCGAATTCGCCGTCCTGCAGCTTGCCCATCTGGGTCAGGCGCTCGCCCAGGGCGTTCAGGCGGGTGGCCTGGGCCTGCAGCTCGCCGAGCCGCGCGGCCAGCGCGTTGACCTGCGCCTGGGACTCGCGCTGCACCTTGGCCAGTTCGGCCTGCTGCGCGTCCACCTTGGCCTGCAGGCGGGCATCGGTCACCATGCCCGCCCCCGTAGCCACGCCCAGGCCGAGCAGCAGGCCGGTGCCCAGCACCCCGCCCAGCACGGTCAGTGGCCGATCCGCGGCGAAACCGCGGATCTGGCGGGCCAGACGCTGGCCCCGGGTTTCTCGCGATTTGATTACGATCTTGTTGAAAGCCATATGTGAGTCTTCATGTCCAAGCCAAAGTCCAGCGCACGCGGCCCCTCCATCCCGCAGCAGGCCATCGAGGCCGCGCTGGCGGAGAAGACCGGCAACCCCTTGCGCCGAGCCTTGTGGCTCGATGCGCTGGACAGGCAGTTGCGCCCCCATCTGCCGCCTTCACTCGCCGGGCACTGCCGGCTTGCCAACGTGAAGGACGAACAGCTCGTTTTCCTCGTCGATTCGCCGGTGTGGCACGCCAAACTGCGGCTGGCCGAACAACAGCTCCTCGTTGCGGCCCGATCCGTCGGGCTGAAAGTCACGCGGGTGACCCCCAAGACCACCACCACTTCGCTGCATTCCCCAATGCCGAAGAACCCGGGGCAGTCGAAACCTGTGTCAGCCGCCACGCACAAGGGTCTGCGCGAAGCGCTGGCATCCCTGCAGGACATCGCGTCCACCGGCGCGCCCAAGACCCGCCGTTGATGCCCTGACCGGCACTCCCTGCCGGCCGCCGCGCGTGAAGATCATGAGAAGAACGTACGCGACCGGACGCATCCTAGCGGGCCAGGATGGGGCGTTAGTTAGGGAACTATTAAATAGTCGTTAAATTCAGGAACTGGCTCGGTATGAGTTCACAGTTCCACGACATGACCTCGGCGAGCTCCCCACAGGGAGGCCGGGTAGGTGGGGAGCCCCCTGTCAGGGAGCACTTCAGGCGTAGGCGGGGGTGCCGTAGGCGACCGGCGGCTGCACGCTGCCGGCGGGGAAGCTGACCCATTCCCAGGCTTCCTGCTGCGCCAGCAGCGCCCGGACCAGCTTGTTGTTGAGCGCGTGGCCGGACTTGAAACCCTCGTAGGCGCCGAGGATCGGGCCGCCCGCCAGGTACAGGTCGCCGACGGCGTCGAGGATCTTGTGGCGCACGAATTCGTCGGTATAGCGCAAGCCGTCGTCGTTGAGCACGCGGAACTCGTCCAGCACGATGGCGTTGTCCATCGAGCCGCCCAGGCCCAGGTTGCGCTCGCGCATGTACTCCAGGTCGCGCATGAAGCCGAACGTACGGGCGCGGGAGATTTCCTTGATGTACGCGGCGGTGGAGAACTCCAGCTCGGCGCGCGACTGCTTGGCCGGGATCATCGGGTGGTCGAACTCGATGGTGAAGCCCAGCTTGTAGCCGTCATACGGGGTGAAGCGGGCGACCTTGTCGCCGTCGCGCACTTCCACCGGCGACTTGATGCGGATGAAGCGCTTGGCCGCGTCCTGCTCGACGATGCCGGCGGACTGCAGCAGGAACACGAACGGGCCCGAGGAGCCATCCATGATCGGCAGTTCGGCCGAGGACAGCTCGACGATCGCGTTGTCGATGCCCAGGCCGGCCAGGGCCGACATCAGGTGCTCGACGGTCTGGATCTTGGCGCCGTTGCAGGTGAGCCCGGTGCACAGGGTGGTCTCGGTGACCAGACCCGCGTCGGCGGGCACCTCCACCACCGGCTCCATGTCCACGCGGCGGAACACGATGCCGTGGTTGACCGGCGCCGGGCGCAGGGTCATGTAGACCTTGTCGCCACTGTGCAGGCCTACGCCGGTGGCGCGGATCGTGTTCTTGAGGGTGCGCTGTTGGGTCATGGCGGTGAAGTCTGAATGACAAACGCAGACGGGAGCTGAATTGGCACGCTGTCTGGCGCGTCGAATGTTAACAAAAGTGTCGCACAGGCGGATTCACGCCCGATGCCGCGCCCTGGCATGCAACGCCAAAACCCGCCGGGTCGGGGGCACGACCGACCCGGCGGACAAGGACATGGCGCCGGCCAGCGGGGGAGAAAAGCCCGTTGGCCGCCGACGCTGCGTTCCACCTCCGCGATGGCGGCGGTGGCGCGCGGCGCCGGTGAAGCATTCCGCTTGGGCGGAAGGTCAGTCGGCCTGGCGGCGCAGGAACGCCGGGATGTCCAGGTAGTCGCTCGGCAGCTCGGCGGCGGCCGGCGCCGAAGCCCCCGTGCCGGCACCGGCACCGGCGTCGCCGCTGGCGCGACGCAGGCCCAGGCCCATCGAGCCACCCACGGCCTTGGACACGGCATCGCTGCCGCCGTTGTCGAAATCGCCGAATTCCGGCTGGCCGGTGGTGGCATTGCGCACCAGCTTGATCGGCGCGCGCTGTTCCGGGCGCTGCGCCGTGCGGGCGACCGCGCGGTTCAGGCCGGTGGCGACCACGGTCACGCGGACTTCGTCCTGCATGTCCGGGTCCAGCACGGTGCCGACGACCACGGTGGCGTCCTCGGAGGCGAAGCCTTCGATGGTGCGGCCGATCTCGTCGAACTCGGACATGGTGAAGTCCGGGCCGGCGGTGATGTTGACCAGGATGCCGTTGGCACCGGCCAGGTTCACGTCGTCCAGCAGCGGGTTCTGGATCGCCGCCTCGGCCGCGGCCTGGGCGCGGTCGTCGCCGCGCGCCGAGCCGGTGCCCATCATCGCCAGGCCCATCTCGGACATCACGGTGCGCACGTCGGCGAAGTCGACGTTGATCAGGCCCGGGCGCACGATCAGGTCGGCAATGCCCTGCACCGCGCCCTGCAGCACGTCGTTGGCGGCGCGGAACGCCTGGATCATCGTGGCGTTGCGGCCGAGCACGGTGATCAGCTTCTCGTTGGGGATGGTGATCAGCGAGTCGCAGTGCGCCGACAGCTCCTCGATGCCCTTCAGCGCCACCTGCATGCGGCGACGGCCTTCGAACGGGAACGGCTTGGTGACCACGGCCACGGTCAGGATGCCCATCTCCTTGGCCAGCTGCGCCACGACCGGCGCCGCGCCGGTGCCGGTGCCGCCGCCCATGCCGGCGGTGATGAACACCATGTCCGCGCCCTGCAGCGCGTCCATGATGCGCTCGCGGTCTTCCAGCGCGGCCTGGCGGCCGACTTCCGGGTTGGCGCCGGCGCCGAGGCCCTTGGTCACGTTGGTGCCCAGCTGCAGCTGCAGCTTCGCACCGCAATTCTTGATCGCCTGCGAATCGGTGTTGGCGGTGATGAACTCCACGCCATCCACGCTGCTGCTGACCATGTGCGCCACGGCGTTGCCGCCGCCACCGCCCACGCCCACCACCTTGATGACCGCGTTCGGAGCCATCTTTTCGATCAGTTCAAAATGTGCCATGTCCTTGTCCTCTAGTGTGGAGCCGTGACCCGGGGGTTGCCCGTGGCCGGCGTTCTCTTCTGGTTTGAGTACTGCGTGCCCTGCTCTACTGCGACTGCCCACTGCTTGCTGCCACTTCGCACCGCGCTTCAGAATTCGCCGCGATACCAGTTCTTGAGTTTGTTGAAGAAGCTGCCGGCACGGCCGGTCGGAATCGACGGCCGCCGCGGATGCTCGATCTGGCTGCCCATCAGCAGCAGGCCCACGCCGGTGGCATGCACCGGGTTGCCCACCACTTCGCCCAGGCCGGTGACGTGCTGCGGGATGCCCACGCGCACCGGCATCTGCAGCATTTCCTCGGCCAGCTCGACCACGCCTTCCATCTTCGAGGCGCCACCGGTCAGCACCATGCCGGCGCGCACCAGTTCCTCGAAGCCGGAACGACGCAGCTCGGCCTGCACCATTTCGAAGATTTCCTCGTAACGACCCTGCACCGCCTGCGCCAGCGAGGCACGCGGCATGCGGCGCGGCGGACGGTCGCCCACCGACGGCACCTGGATGCTTTCCTCGGCGGTGGCCAGCTGCGCCAGCGCGCAGGCGTAGCGCACCTTGATCTGCTCGGCTTCCGGCGTCGGGGTGCGCAGCATGTGCGCGATGTCGTTGGTGACGTGGTCGCCGGCGATCGGCAGCGAGGCGGTGTGGCAGATGGCGCCCTGCACGTACACGGCGATGTCCGTGGTGCCGGCGCCGATATCCACCAGGACCACGCCCAGCTCGCGCTCGTCGGCGGTCAGCACGGCCACGCTGGACGCCAGCGAGGACAGCACCAGGTCATCGACCTGCAAGCCGCACTTCTGCACGCACTTGCTGATGTTGGCCGCCGCCGACTGCGCGCACACCACCAGGTGCGCGTGCACCTCCAGGCGCACGCCGGTCATGCCGACCGGGTTGCGGATGCCTTCCTGCGAATCATCCAGCACGTACTCGCGCGGGATCGCATGCAGGATGCGCTGGTCGGCCGGGATCGCCACCGCCTTGGCGGCGTCAAGCACGCGTTCCAGATCGCCCCAGGTCACTTCGCCGTCGCGGATCGGCACGATGCCCGGCGAGTTCTTGCACTGCACGTGGTTGCCGGAGATCGAGGCATACACCGAGCGGATCTCGCAGCCGGCCATCAGCTCGGCTTCCTCGACCGCGCGCTGGATCGACTGCACCGTCGATTCGATGTCCACCACCACGCCGCGCTTGAGGCCACGCGATTCGTGCGAACCGATGCCGATCACCTCGATCGGATTGCCCGGCGAATATTCGCCGACCAGCGCCACCACCTTGGAGGTGCCGATGTCGAGGCCCACGATGAGAGATTTATCGCCCTTGCGGTTCATGTACTGGCTGCCGGAATGCTGAAAAGGGAATGCGGAAGGGAGACGCGGCGGGACGTGGCGGCGATGCGGCGCGGCCCGGCGGGCGGCGCGCTCGCCGGCGCGGCGGCCGGCTGTCTCTCCAGGGTGAAACCGTTGGTGTAGCGAAGGTCGGCGCGCGCGATCGGCTGCTGCTGCGGATCGAGCAGCTGCGGCAGCACGCGGGCGAAGCGCTGCAAGCGGGCGCGCGCGTCGTCGCGGCCGACGATGACCGCGATGCCGTTGCTCAGCCCCAGCGACCAGCTGCCGCGCGCGTCCATTTCCAGGCGCTGCACGTCCAACCCGGTCGGCGCGAACAGCGCGCGTGATTCGTTGTAGAGCGCGACCACTTCGCGCGTCTTGCTGTCCGGGCCACCGAGCTGCGGCAGCTGCAGGCTGCGCAGGCGCGGGGGGATGGCAAACAGGCGGCCCTGCTCGGAGAGCATGCGGTCCGCGCCCCAGCGCGCGAACGGCTGGTGCTCGACCACGCGCACTTCCAGCACGTCCGGCCACTGCTTGCGCACCTGCGCGCTCTCCACCCACGGCAGTTGCTCGATGGCGTCCTGGGCGTCCTTCAACTTCACCGCGAAGAAGCCCGAGCGCGCATACGGCAATACCACCGCGCGCAGCTGTTCGGCTGGCACGCGCTTGAAATCGCCGGTGACGCGCAGCTTGGCCAGCGGCCAGCGCTCGGCGCCGACCCAGCCATTGAGCACGGCCACCACCGGCAGCGCGACCAGCGCCACCGCCAGCAGCCAGGCGAGGATGCGCAGCACGGCGTTCATGCGCGCACCTGCCCGGCCGCGATACGGCAGGCGCAGGCAGCCGTGGCGGCCGGCGCCATCGCGCCCCGCTTCCCAGCCTGCGTCATGCCGTATCCGCTCAACGTCATGGATGCTGCTCCGGGACGGTCTGCTCCAGGATCCGCCAGCACAGTTCGTCGAACTCGACGCCGAGCTGGCGCGCGGCCTTGGGCACCAGCGAATGGCTGGTCATGCCCGGCGCGGTGTTCACTTCAAGCAGGTAGAACTGGCCGCTGGCGCGGTCGCGCATCACGTCCACGCGCCCCCAGCCGGCGCAGCCGGCGGCCTGGAACGCGGCCAGCGCGATGCGGCGGATCTGCGCTTCCGCTTCGCCTTCCAGGCCAGGGCACAGGTACTGCGTGTCCTCGGCGATGTACTTGGCGTTGTAGTCGTACCACTGGCCCTTGGGCACGATGCGGATCGACGGCAGCGCCTGCGCGCCGAGGATCGCCACGGTCAGCTCGTCGCCCTCGATGAGCTGCTCCATCAGCAGCTCGCCTTCGTAGCGCGCGGCCAGGGCGACGGCCTCATCGAGCTGCGCGTCCTCGAACACGCGGCTGACGCCGACGCTGGAACCTTCGTTGGCCGGCTTCACGATCACCGGCAGGCCCAGTTCGCGGGCGGCCGCGTGCACGTCGGCGCCCTTGCCCAGGCGCACGTAGCGCGGGGTCGGCAGGCCGAGCGACAGCCACACCTGCTTGGTGCGGATCTTGTCCATCGACAGCGCCGAGCCCAGCACGTCCGAGCCGGTGTACGGCACGCCGAAGGCGTCCATCAGGCCCTGCACGATGCCATCCTCGCCGCCCCCGTTGTGGCCATGCAGGACGTTGAACACGCGATCGAACTGGCCGGCAGCCAGCGCCTTGGCCAGCGCCGGGATGCCATCGACCGGCTGCGCGTCCACGCCGCGGCTGCGCAGCGCCTCCAGCACGTTGCGACCGGAGTCCAGCGACACCTCGCGCTCGCTGGACGTGCCGCCGAGCAGCACGGCCACGCGGCCGAACACGGTCGCATCTTCATGGCGACGGGCGGGCAGCGTGCTCATGCCTTTTCCCCGCTGCGGAAACCTTCGTTGGCGATGTGCTGGGCGACGTAGCCGATATCGCCCGCCCCCATCATCAGCAGCAGGTCACCGTCCTGCAGCACGTCCGGCAGCACCTCGCCCAGCTGCGCGACCTGGCCGACGACCACCGGCTCGCTGCGGCCGCGCGCGCGGATGGCGCGGGCCAGCGAACGCGCGTCGGCGCCGGGGATCGGCGCCTCGCCGGCCGGGTAGACCTCGCTCAGCACCAGCGCATCGACGGTGCTCAGTACCGCGGCGAAGGCGTCGAACTGGTCGCGGGTACGGCTGTAGCGGTGCGGCTGGAAAGCCACGACCAGGCGCTTGTCCGGCCAGCCGCCGCGCGCGGCGGCGAACACGGCTTCCAGCTCGCGCGGGTGGTGGCCGTAGTCGTCGACCACGCGCACCTTGGCGCCCGTGGCGGTCGTGACTTCGCCCAGGTCGTTGAAGCGGCGGCCGATGCCGGCGAAGGATTCCAGGGCCTTGGCGATCGTCTCCGGCGCCACGCCCAGCTGCCAGCCCACGGCGGCAGCGGCCAGCGCGTTGAGCACGTTGTGGCGGCCCGGCAGCGCGAGCGTCACCGGCGTGGTGGTGCCCTCGGGCAGGCGCAGGGTGAAGCGCATGCGCGCACCGTCCTGCACCACGTCCTCGGCGCGCACGTCGGCGTGCGCGCTCATGCCGTAGGTCATCACGTGGCGCGGCGTCTTGGCGGCCAGCGCGGCGACCTCCGGGTCATCGATGCACAGCAACGCCAGGCCGTAGAACGGCAGGCGCTGCAGGAACTCGGCGAACGCCGCCTGCACCCGGGCAAAGTCGTTGCCGTAGTTCTCCAGGTGGTCGGCGTCGATGTTGGTGATCACGGCCACCAGCGGATTGAGGCGCAGGAAGCTGCCATCGCTTTCATCGGCCTCGGCCACCAGCCACTGGCCACCGCCGAGCTTGGCATTGGCGCCGGCGGCAAGCAGCTGGCCGCCGATCACGAACGTCGGGTCCAGCCCGCCTTCGCTCAGCACCGCGGCGGTGAGGCTGGTGGTGGTGGTCTTGCCATGCGTGCCGGCCACCGCGATGCCGCGACGGAAGCGCATCAGTTCGGCCAGCATCGCCGCGCGCGGCATGATCGGGATGCGCTGGCTGCGCGCTTCCATCAACTCCGGGTTGTCCTCGCGGATCGCGCTGGAGACCACCACGCAATCCGTGCCCAGCACGTTGGCGGCCGAGTGGCCGCGCATCACGCGCGCGCCCAGCTTGGCCAGGCGGCGGGTGGCGGCATTGTCGGCGTTGTCCGAACCGGAGACCTCGTAGCCCAGCGTCAGCATGACCTCGGCGATGCCACTCATGCCGGTGCCGCCGATGCCGACGAAGTGGACGCGCGGGAACGCGCGCACCAGGTCCTGGCTGTCCTGCAGTCGACGGATCATGCGCGGCCTGCCTGCGCGGCGCGCTGCTGTGCGAACGCCCACTGGCGCTTCGCGGTTCCCCACTTCATACGGCTTCCTCGAGAATGATGTCGGCGATGCGTTCGGCCGCATCGGGTTTGGCCAGGCCGCGCGCGGCCTGGGCCATCGCCAGGCGGCGCTGCGGATCGGCCAGCAAATCGCGCAGCACCGGCTGCAGGTGCGTGGCCAGCGCGTCGTCCTGCTTGAGCAGCACGGCGGCGCCGGCATCGACCAGGTATTCGGCATTGCGGGTCTGGTGGTCGTCGACGGCGGCGGCGAACGGCACCAGCACGCTACCCACGCCCGCCGCGCACAGCTCGGCCAGCGTGGACGCGCCGGCACGGCACACCACCAGATCGGCCCAGGCGTAAGCGGCGGCCATGTCGGCGATGAACGGTTCCACGCTCGCCTGCACGCCCGCCTGCGCATACGCGGCTTCGGCTTCGGCGCGCAGCTTCTCGCCACACTGGTGGCGCACCTGCACATCGGGGTGGCCCAGCGCGGCGAGCGCCTGCGGCACGGCGTTGTTGAGCACGCGCGCGCCCTGGCTGCCGCCGAGCACCAGCACGCGTACCGGGCCACTGCGGCCGGCGAAGCGTTCTGCCGGCGCCGGCAGCGCGGCGATCTCGGCACGCACCGGGTTGCCCACCGCTTCCTCGCCGGCAAAGCTGCCGGGAAAGCCGGTCAGCACGCGGCGCGCGAAGCGGGAGAGCACCTTGTTGGTCATGCCCGGGGCGCGGTTCTGTTCGTGCACCAGCAGCGGCAGCTTCATCAGGCGCGCGGCCAGCCCACCGGGGCCGGCGGCGAAGCCCCCGAAGCTCACCACCGCGCGCGGCTGGCGGTCGCGCAGCACGAAGCCGGCGCCGCGCACCGCGCGCATCACCCGCCACGGCGCGCCGAGCAGGGCCAGCTTGCCCTTGCCGCGCAGGCCGCTGATGGCCAGCGTGTCGATCGGGATCTCGTGCTGTGGCACCAGACGGGTTTCCATCGCGCCATCGGCGCCGAGCCAGGTCACCGGCACGCCACGCGCGCGCAGCACCTTCGCCACGGCCAGGCCGGGAAAGATGTGCCCGCCGGTACCCCCGGCGAGGATCATCACGGGGCGCGGTGCGGCTGCGCTCACGCGATCCTCCCGAAGGTCGGTTCGACGCGCGGCTGCATGCGGCTGGTGCCGCGCAGCTGTGCCGCGGCGGCGATCTCGCTGGCCGTCGGCGCGGCCGGACGCGCCGGCGCGGCAGCCGGAGCAGGCGCGCCCTCGGCAGCTTCCGGCGCGGCGGCGCCCTGCGCACCTGGCGCGAGCTTGCTGCGCAGGCGTTCGGCGCGATCGGTCTCGTAGGAGACGCGCAACAGCACGCCCATCGCCACGCAGGTCATCAGCACGGACGAACCGCCGGAGGAGATCAGCGGCAGGGTCAGGCCCTTGGTCGGCAGGATGCCCAGGTTCACGCCGATGGACACGAAGCTCTGCATCGCGATCCACAGGCCGATGCCGAAGGCGATGTAGCCGGAAAAATGGCGCTTCATCTCGATGCAGCGCATGCCCAGCCAGAACGCGCGGCCGACCAGCAGCGCGTACAGTGCCACCACCATGCACACGCCGACGAAGCCCAGCTCCTCGGCGATCACCGAGAAGATGAAGTCGGTGTGCGATTCGGGCAGGTAGTTGAGCTTCTGCACCGAGCCGCCCAGGCCCACGCCGAACCACTCGCCGCGGCCGATGGCCATCAGCGCGTTGGAGAGCTGGTAGCCCGAGCCGAGCTGGTCCGCCCACGGGTCCATGAAGGAGGTCACGCGGCGCATGCGGTACGGCTCGAGGATCACCAGCGCCACCAGCGCCGGCAACAGCAGCAGGATCGGCAGGATGATGCGCTTGATCTGCGCGCCGCCGAGCACCAGCATGCAGGCGGTCACGCTCAGCAGCAGCATCGAGGAGCCGAAGTCCGGCTGCATCAGCAGCAGGCCGACCAGCAGGCCTACCACGAACACCGGCTTGAGCATCGCCTGCCAGGTCGCGTTGACCTCGTCGCGGAAGCGCACCAGGTAGCTGGCCAGCCAGATGATGTAGAGCACCTTCACCGCTTCCACGGTCTGGAAGCGCGAGACGCCCAGGTTGATCCAGCGCCGCGCACCGTTCACGGTGCTGCCCACGCCGGGAATGAACACCACCAGCAGCAGGCCGAAGCAGGCCAGCAGCAGCCACTGGTTGTGCTGCTCGATGTTCTTCAGCTCGGTGCGCATCGCCCAGAACGCCAGGCCCACGCCCACGCCCAGGAACAGCAGGTGGCGGGTGAGGTAGTAGAACGGGCTGGCTTCCAGTTCGATCGAGCTGGAGGCGACCATGACCACGCCCAGCGAGGCCAGCGCCACGGCGGCGCCGAGCAGCCACGGATCGTAGCGGCCTCCGATCGCTTCCAGGCGGGTCGCTTGGCGGGACAGGTCGTTCATCTCAGCGCACCTTCAACGTGGCCAGGCCGATCAGCACGAGCACGACGGAGATGATCCAGAAGCGCACGATCACGCGCGGCTCCGGCCAGCCCTTGAGCTCGAAGTGGTGGTGGATCGGCGCCATGCGGAACACGCGCTTGCCGGTGAGCTTGAAGCTGGCAACCTGGATCATCACCGAGAGCGTCTCGATGACGAACACGCCGCCCATCACCACCAGCACCAGTTCCTGGCGCACGATCACCGCGATGGTGCCCAGCACCGCGCCCAGCGCCAGGGCGCCGATGTCGCCCATGAACACCATCGCCGGGTAGGTGTTGAACCACAAAAAGCCCAGGCCGGCGCCGGCGATGGCCGCGCAGATGATCACCAGTTCGCCCGCGCCGGGAATCGACGGGATTTTCAGATATTCGGAGAACACCACGTTGCCCGAGGCATAGGCGAACACGCCCAGCGCGCAGGCCACCAGCACGGTCGGCATGATCGCCAGGCCGTCCAGGCCGTCGGTGAGGTTCACCGCGTTGGAGAAGCCCACGATCCAGAAATAGGCGATCACCACGAAGCTGATGCCGGCCAGTGGCAGCGCCACCGCCTTGAACATCGGGATGTAGAAGGTCAGCTCGGCCGGCACCTTGGCGGTGTAGAGCAGGAACAGGCCGGCGGCCAGGCCGAAGATCGACTGCAGCAGGTACTTCCAGCGCGACTTCAGTCCGTTCGGGTCGCGGCGCACGATCTTGATCCAGTCGTCGTACCAGCCGATCGCGCCGAAGCACACCATCACCGCCAGCACGAGCCACACGTAGCGGTTGCGCAGGTCGCCCCACAGCAGCACCGAGAGGGTGACGGCGAGCAGGATCAGCGAACCGCCCATGGTCGGCGTGCCGGCCTTGGAGAAGTGGGTCTGCGGGCCGTCCTGGCGGATCGGCTGGCCGCCCTTAAACTGGGCGAGCTTGCGGATCACCGCCGGGCCCATCCACAGCGACAGGAACAGCGCGGTCAACGCGGCCAGAATGCCGCGGAACGTCAGGTAGCCGAACAGCCCGAACAGGCTCTCCAGTTGCTGTAGCCAACGGGCCAGCTCAAGCAGCATTCGGTGCTTCCTCCCCATGCGCGAGCAGCGCGGTCACGATCTTGTCCATGGCGCTGCCGCGCGAGCCCTTGACGAGCACGCGCAGCGGCGTCGTTGCATTGCGGATATCCGCTTCCAGCGCGGCGGCCAGTTCGGCGTGGCTGGCGAACACGCGGCCCCGTTCGCCGAACGCCTGCGCGGCATGCGCGCTCAGCTCGCCCAGCGCATACAGGCGCGCCAGCTTCGCGTCGCGGGCGCGGCGGCCAGCGGCGGCATGCAGCGCGGCGCCTTCCGGGCCGAGTTCGCGCATGTCGCCCAGCACCAGCCAACCCTCGCCCGGACCGGCCAGCGCATCGATGGCAGCGTCCAGCGAACCGGGGTTGGCGTTGTAGCTGTCGTCGATCAGCACCGCGCCGCCGGGCAGCACGTGGGCGATCTGGCGGCCGGCGACCGGGCGCGCCTGCGCCAGGCCCTCGGCGATGCGGTCCAGGCCGATGCCCGCGGCCAGCGCCAGGGACGCAGCAGCCAACGCGTTGCGGATGTTGTGGCGGCCCGGCAGGTGCAGGCTCACCGCCACCTCGCCCCGCGGGGCGATGAGGGTGAAGGTCGACACCTGCGGGCTCATCTGGATCTTCGCGGCGCGCACGTCGGCGCTGGCCTCCAGGCCGAAGCGCAGCACGCGGCGGCCGGTGCGGGCCGGCTGCACCAGCGCCTGCTCGAACCACAGCCCGAAAGCGTCATCGGCATTGATGACCGCCACGCCGTCGCCCGGCAGCGCGCTGTAGATCGCGCCCTTGGTGGTGGCCACGCCCAGCAGGCTGCCCATGCGTTCCAGGTGCGCCGGGGCAATGTTGTTGACCAGCGCGTAGTCGGGGCGGGCGATGTCGGTCAGGTAGGCGATGTCGCCCGGCTTGCCGGCGCCCATCTCGTAGACGGCGAAGTCGGCATCGTCCGGGGCGGCGATCACCGCCAGCGGCAGGCCGATCTCGTTGTTGCGGTTGCCCGGCGTGGCGTACACGCGCAGGCCATCGACCATCTGCACGTGCTGCAGGATCGCCAGCAGCAGCGACTTCACGCTGGTCTTGCCGTTGGAACCGGTGATCGCGAACACCTTGGTGTTGCGGCCGCGCTGCATGCCCGCGGCCACGCGTGCCAGCGCCAGTTCGGCATCGGCGACCAGCACCTGCGGCAGCTCGATCTCCGGCATCAGCCGCTCGACCAGCAGGCCACTGGCGCCGCGCATCAGCGCATCGCCGGCGAAGTCGTGGCCATCGAAACGCTCGCCGCGCAAGGCGACGTACAGGCTGCCGGTGGCCAGCGTGCGCGTGTCGTTGCTGACGGCGTCGATCATCACGTCGTCGCCGTGCAGCTCGCCGCTGGCCCAGTGCGCGATCAGCGATAGCGGGGTGTGCTTCATGCGCGGCCCTCCGCATTGGCGAGCAGCCCGGCTGCCACCTCGGTGTCGTCGAACGGGTGCTTCACGCCGCCGACGTCCTGGTAGGGCTCGTGGCCCTTGCCGGCCACCAGCACGATGTCGCCCCGGCGCGCCTGGCCGATGGCCGTGGCGATCGCCTGGGCGCGATCACGCTGCACGGTCACCGCGTCGGCGTGTTCGAAGCCGGCGAGGATGTCGGTGACGATGGCATCGCCGTCTTCGTTGCGCGGGTTGTCGTCGGTGACGATGACCACGTCGCTCAGGCGCTCGGCAATCGCGGCCATCTGCGGGCGCTTGCCTGCATCGCGCTCGCCGCCGCAGCCGAACACGCACAGCAGGCGGCCATGGACGTGGCCGCGCAGGCTGTCCAGCGCCTGCTCCAGTGCATCGGGCGTGTGGGCGTAATCGATCACCACCAGCGGCTGCGCGCCGTTGCCACCGAGGCGGTTCATCCGGCCGCGGATCGGCTGCAGGCGCGAAAGCACCCCGGCGATCACGTCCGACGGCTGGCCAAGGGCGAACAGTGCGCCGGCCACGGCCAGCAGGTTGTCCACGTTGAAGCGGCCCAGCAGCGGCGAGCGCACCGGATGCGCGCTGCCATCCACCACCAGGTCGAAGTTGATGCCGTGGTCGTCCAGGCGCAGCGCTTCGGCCCGCAAGCGCGCGCCTTCCTGGCCACGCGAGCTGACGCCGATGCGGGCGATGCCCTCGCCCAGCCCGGCCAGCAGTTCGCGGCCGAACGCATCGTCGAGGTTCACCACCGCCGCCTTGAGCCCGGCGCGCGAGAACAGCCTGGCCTTGGCGGCGCCGTAGCTGGCCATGTCGCCGTGGTAATCGAGGTGGTCGCGGGTGAGGTTGGTGAACACCGCCACGTCGTAGTGCACGGCATCCACGCGGCCCTGGTCGAGCGCGTGCGAGCTGACTTCCATCGCCACCGCGCGCGCACCGGCGTCGCGCAGGTCGGCGAGCACTTCATGCATCTGCAGCACCAGCGGCGTGGTGAAGCCGGTCGGTACGACATGGCCGTACAGGCCCACGCCCAGCGTGCCGACGCTGCCGCTTTCGATGCCCAGCAGCTTCCAGGCCTGGGCCATCAGCTGCACGGTGGAGGTCTTGCCGTTGGTGCCGGTGACACCGACCATCGTCATCGCCTGCGAGGGATGACCATGGAAGCGGTCGGCCATCGCGCCCATGCGGCCACGCAGGCCTGGCACGGCGATGGCATCGGCCGGCGCCGGCAACTCGGCCGGGGCCGGGGGTTCGAACAGGATGGCCGCGGCGCCCTTCGCGCGCGCCTGCTCGACGAAACCCAGGCCATGCGCGCCAAAGCCGGCGATGGCCACGAAGGCGTTGCCCGGACGCACGGCACGGCTGTCCAGCACCAAGCCGGTGATCTCGACCTCGCGCGCCATCGGCACATCGGGCAGCAGCTGCGACAGCGGCATCGGCCGGCTCACTGGCGGGCCTCCTGCAGCGGGGCGGTGGTGGCGCTGGCGGTGGGAATGCCGGCATCCACTTCGTCGGCCGCGGTGGGCATTGTGCCGTCGCCATCGGTATCGATGGCCGGAGCGGCTACGGGCGGCGCCGCCTTGGGCTGCGCGCCGCCCGACTTGCCGGCGGCCTGCGCGGCCAGCCAGGACTGGATATCGTCCGGCGGCACGTCGGCCAGGCGCAGCGCGCCTTCCATCACGCGGTGGAACACCGGCGCGGAGACCAGGCCACCGTAGTACTTGCCGGCCTGCGGGTCGTTGATGACGATCACCGTGGCAAAGCGCGGGCGCGTCGCCGGCACCAGGCCGGCGAACAACGCGTTGTAATGGCCGCGCTCGTAGCCGTTGGGCCCGTTCTTGCGCGCCGTGCCGGTCTTGCCGGCGACGTGGTAGCCGAGGATCGCCGCATCCTTCGCGCCGCCCTGGGTGACCACCGTTTCCATCATGCCAATGACGGTATGCGCCACTTCCGGACTGACGACCTGGCGCGATTCGTTGCGCTGGCCCTTCACGAAGGTCGGCGGGATCAGCTTGCCGCCATTGCCCAGCGCCGAATACGCCTGGGCGATCTGCAACGGCGTGACATTCAGACCATAGCCGTAGGACATGGTGGTCTTGGACGAGCCGCTCCAGCGCGCCGGCGACGGCAACAGGCCCGCCGCCTCGCCCGGGAAGCCGCTGTGCGGGGCACTGCCGTAACCGAAGTTGTGCACCGTCTGGTAGAAGGTCTCGTCCGGCAGCTTGGCGGCGATCTTGGCCGCACCGATGTTCGAGCTGCGGGTGATCACGCCGGTGACGTTGAGCACGCCGTTGTTGCGCGGCACGTCCTTGATGGTGAAGCGGCCCACGGCCATGTAGCCGGGATTGGTATCGATGGTGGTGTTCGGCGTGACCACGCCGGCCTGCAGCGCGGTGGCGATGGTCAGCGGCTTCATCGTCGAGCCCGGCTCGACCAGGTCGGTCACCGCGCGGTTGCGGCGCGCCGCCGGGTTGATGCCGGTCACCGCGTTGGGGTTGTAGGTCGGCAGGTTGACCATGGCCAGTACTTCGCCGGTGGCCACGTCCATCACCACGATCGACCCGCCGGCAGCCTTGTTCTCCACCAGCGCGTTGCGCAGCTCCTTGTAGGCCAGGAACTGGATGCGGCGGTCGATGCTCAGCGTCAGGTCCTGGCCCGGCTCGGCCGGCTTGACCAGGTCCACGCTTTCCACGATCGCGCCGCGCGCATCGCGCACCACGCGCTTGCTGCCCGGCTTGCCGCGCAGCCACTGGTCGAATGCCAGTTCCAGGCCTTCCTGGCCGCGGTCGTCGATGTTGGTGAACCCCAACACGTGGGCCATCGCTTCGCCCTGCGGGTAGAAGCGGCGGAACTCGCGCTGGGAAAACACGCCGGGGATCTTCAGCGCGACGATCTCGTGCGCGCGGTCGGGATTGATCCGGCGCTTGAGGTACATGAATTCCTTGTCCGCCTTCTGCGACAGGCGCGAGCTCAGCTCGTCCTGCGGCATCTGCAAGGCCTTGGCCAGCTCCGGGATGCGGTCCGGGTTGCGCAGCAGCTCCTGCGGGTTGACCCAGATCGATTCCACCGGCGTGGACACCGCCAGCGGCTCGCCGTTGCGGTCGGTGATCATGCCGCGCGAGACGGCGATGGGGAGCTCGCGCAGGTAACGCGCCTCGCCCTGGCGCTGGTAGAAATCGCTGTTGATCAGCTGCACGTAGGCGGCGCGGCCGATCAGCGTGACCGAGCACAGCGCCAGCGTGGTACCGACCAGCATCAGGCGGCCACGCAGGTTGAAGCTGGTGCGCATGCGCGAACGGGTCGGCTTCATGGCGCACATCCCTGGGCGCCACCCTTCGGGCGGCTTCGCTGTGAAAAACGTCCGTCCTGACGTTTTTTCATGGCCGCACCACCACGATGTCGGCGGTTTCCGGGAACTTCATGCCCAGGCGCTCGCGCGCGATCTGGTCCACGCGGTTGCTCTCGGCCCAGGTGGCCTGTTCCAGCTGCAAGCGGCCGAACTCGATGTCCAGGTCGTCGCGGGTCTTCTGCAGGCGGGTCAGCTCCACGAACAGCTTGCGGTGCATGTGGCGCATGTAGACCACGCCGATGCCCGAGGCCACGGTGCAGGCCAGCAGCACGATGAGCAGCAGGCGACTCATGCGCTCACCGCCAGCTTCTCGGCCACGCGCAACACGGCGCTGCGGGCGCGCGGGTTGGCGGCCAGTTCGTCGTCCTCGGCGCGGATCGCCCCGCCGATGGCCAGCAGCGTCGGCGTGAACGCCTGCGCCTCGGGCAGGCGGCGGTTGGCCGGCGGTGCCTTGGCGTGGCGGTTGATGAACTGCTTGACGATGCGGTCTTCCAGCGAATGGAAGCTGATCACCGCCAGCCGGCCACCGGGCTTGAGCCGGGCCAGCGCCGCATCCAGGCCGGCTTCCAGGTCGGCCAGCTCGCGGTTGATGTGGATGCGGATGGCCTGGAAGCTGCGCGTGGCCGGGTGGATCTTGTCCTTGCCGCGCGGCATCACCGAGGCGATCAGGTCGGCCAGCTGCGCGGTGCGCAGCAGCGGCTGCTCGGCACGGCGCTGCACGATGGCGCGCGCGATGCGGCGGCTCTGGCGCTCTTCGCCATAGGTCCACAGCACGTCGGCGATCTCGCGCTCCTCCGCGCTGGCCAGCCACTGCGCGGCGCTCTGGCCGGCATCCGGGTCCATGCGCATGTCCAGCGGGCCGTCCTTGCCGAACGAGAAGCCGCGCTCGGCCACGTCCAGCTGCGGAGAGGACACCCCGAGATCGAGCAGCACGCCGTCCAGCGCCTGCGCCTGGTCCCACTGGCCCAGCGTGGCGAAGCTGGCACGACGGATGGACACGCGCGCATCGCCACCGAACGACTGTTCGGCCACGGCGATCGCTTCGGGGTCCTTGTCCATCACCAGCAGCCGGCCTCCCGGGCCGAGTCGTTGCAGCACGCCGCGCGCGTGGCCTCCACGCCCGAACGTGCCATCCAGATACGTTCCGTCCTCGATCACCTGCAGGCCTTCCAGCACCTGCGTGTACAGCACCGGCAGATGCGCCGCCGGCGGCTGCGACACCGGGAGGTGACCGGGCTGCGCGTCAGGGCGCATCCGGGCACCCCGGCTCACAACCTGAGGTCGAGCAATCCATCGCCCAGATCCCCGTCAGACAACGTCTGCTGGATCAACGCGCGATGTGCCTGCTCGCTCCACAGTTCAAACTTGTCGCCCATGCCCAGCAGGACGGCCTTCTTCTCGATGCCCACCGCGTTGCGGTGGCTGGCCGGGATGCTCAGGCGGCCATTGCCGTCCAGTTCGAGCACGGCCGAGGAACCCACCAGCTTCTGCTGCAGCACGCGCACGGTGCGCAGGGTGTTGGGCTTGGACATCACGTCGTCGCGCACCCGCTGCCACTCCTTCTCCGCGTACAGCCACAGGCAGCCGGCCTCGAACGGGTTGTAGGTCAGCACCAGGCGGTTGGCGCTGTCACGCGCGACGAGGTCGCGGTAGGCGGTGGGAACCGCCAAGCGCCCCTTGTCGTCGACTGTGATGGCCGTCTCGCCTTGAAACACGCTGAAAAACCCTCGGCACCCACTCGGGCGGTTATTGAACCACGAAAAACCACAAAAACCCCGGTTTTCCCTCCGTTGCCCACCTTAGCAGCGCGCAAAGGGTTGTCAACAACTTTCCGACCGGCAAATCACGTGAGGGATCAATGGCTTGCAGCAATGTTTAGAGACTTGTTCAAGGCTTATCCACAAGTTGCTGTTTCGTCTCAGATTTTGAGATTGAACCGAAATTCAGCCCCGTGTAGAGGGTGTTAAGACCGCGCCGTTGCCCGGCCCGCCAATGGCGGCCGACTGCGCAAACCGGCCACAATCCGGCACATGTGCCTAGTCGCCATCGCTTGGAAAACCCACCCCCGCTGGCGCCTGGTGCTGGCGGGCAACCGCGACGAATTCCATGAGCGCCCCACCGCCGCGCTCTCGCACTGGCCACCGCCGCAAGCCGGGGTGATGGCCGGGCGCGATCTGCGCTCCGGCGGCAGCTGGGTGGGCCTGGGCCCAGGCGGGCGGGCGGCGGTGGTCACCAACGTGCGCGACCCGATGGCGACCACCTCCGGGCCTTCGCGCGGCCACCTGATCGCCAACTACCTTGCCGGCGCGCAGGACGCCACGGCCTTCGCGCTGGACCTGGCCGCGAGCGCCGCCGACTACCCGCCGTTCAACCTGTTGCTGGCCGATGGCCAGGCCTGCCGCTACCTCGGCAACCACCCCGCCGGCGCGCGCGGACTCGAACCGGGCGTGCATGGCATGTCCAACGGGGCGCTGGACGCGCCGTGGCCGAAGACGCGCCGGCTTACGCAAGTGCTCGGCGAGTGGATCGGCGGCGTGGACGAATCGCTCGACCCGCTGTGGGCCGCATTGGCCGACGAACGCACCGCGCCAGACGCCGAGCTGCCGGACACCGGCGTGGGGCTGGAACTGGAGCGTCGTCTTTCGGCCGCCTTCATCCGCGGCCGCGAATACGGCACGCGCGCCAGCACCATCCTGATGGTCGACCACGAGGGCGGCGGTTGGATCCACGAGCGCCGTTTCGGCCCCGATGGCCTGTTCCTGGGACAGACCCGGCTGGACCTCTAGAAGCCCGCCTGCGAGGCGCGTCGGCTACAATGCGCGCGGCGGAGTCGGCCAGGCAGTCGCGTCATCCGAAAGGATGCCGAGGAAAGTCCGGGCTCCACAGGGCAAGGTGCCAGGTAACGCCTGGGCGGCGCGAGCCGACGGAAAGTGCAACAGAAAGATACCGCCTACGTTCTCTTCGGAGAGCCGGTAAGGGTGAAATGGTGCGGTAAGAGCGCACCGCGAGTCCGGTAACGGACCGGCACGGCAAACCCCACCTGGAGCAAGACCAAATAGGGACCTCATGGCGCGGCCCGCGTCGGGTCCGGGTAGGTTGCTTGAGCGCCGCGGCGACGCGGCGCCTAGAAGAATGACTGTCCACGACAGAACCCGGCTTACAGGCCGGCTCCGCCCCTTCTTCCCTCAACTGCCGTAGAGCGCCTTGCGCGGCGCGCCGCTCAGTTCGGCCGCCAGCTTGGCCGCCGTGGACGGCGGCAAGTGTTCGCCCAGCTTGGCATACAGGCGCCGGCCCTCGGCCAGCTTCGCCTCGGCCTCGGCATCCTCGCCAGCCCCTTGCACCATCACCACGAACTCGCCCTTGCGCTGGTTGTCGTCCGCCTCGACCTGCGCGAGCAGGTCGGCCAGGGTGCCGTCGAGCACCGTCTCGAACAATTTGGTGAGCTCGCGCGCGACCACCGCCGGGCGCGTCGCGCCGAACGCGGCGGCCATGTCGGCCAGCGATTCGTCGATGCGATGCGATGACTCGTAGAACACCAGCGTGCGCGCCTCGCCGGCCAGCCGGGCCAGGCGTTCGCGGCGTGCGCCGGCCTTGGCCGGCAGGAAGCCCTCGAACACGAAGCGATCGCTCGGCAGGCCGGCCACGCTGAGCGCGGCGATCGCCGCGCACGCCCCCGGCACCGGGCTCACCTTCAAGCCCGCCGCGCGCGCGGCGCGCACCACGCGGAAACCCGGGTCGCTCACCAGCGGGGTTCCGGCATCGCTGACCAGCGCCAGCGAATCGCCGCCCTGTAGCCGCGCCACGATGCGCTGCGACAGCGCCTCTTCGTTGTGGTCGTGCAGCGCCACCAGGGGCTTGTCGATGCCGAAGTGGGCCAGCAGCTGGCCGGTGCGGCGGGTGTCCTCGGCGCAGATCGCCGCCACGTTGCGCAAGGTGTCCTGCGCACGCGGGGTCAGGTCGCCAAGGTTGCCGATCGGCGTGGCCACGACGTGAAGGGTTCCTGCGGAAGTCATCGGCGGTTTTTCCAGGCTCAAGGTTAGAATCGTAGCGTTTTTCGCCGGCACGCCTCCGTCCGCCCTGTCGACTGGAACCGAAATGAACAACCGCTTCGCCCGGATTTCCGCCCTGTCCCTGCTGCTGGCGCTATGCGCCGGCTGCGCCACCAGCAGCCTCGCCCCGCAGGCTTCGCCCGCGCAGGCGGCGTCGTTCGCGCTGCTCGAACAGGGCAAGCCGCGCGAAGCGGCGCAGCAGTTGGAGGCACAGGCTTTCGCCGCCAGCGGCGCGCAGCGCAGCCGCCTGCTGGCCGATGCGGCGTTCGCCTGGAACGAAGCCGGCGATGCCACCCGCGCGCGCAGCCTGCTGGCGCAGGTCACCGCGCGCCAGCTCGGCGGCGAGGAAAAGGCGCGCTACCAGCTGCTCACCGGCGAGTTCGCGCTGGCCGACAACCAGCCCGCGCAGGCGTTGCAGAACCTGGGCGAATCCGCGCCGGGGCTGTCGCCGGCCTACCAGGCGCGCTGGTTCCTGGCGCGCGGCAAGGCGCTGGAAGCCACCGGCAAGCCGGTGGAAGCGGCCGAGGCGCGCAGTCGCGCCGATGCCGGCCTGACCGGCACCGCGCGCAGCGACAACCAGCGCGAGATCATGCGCCTGCTCGCCGCGCTCGATGACAACACCCTGCGCGCGCGCGCCACCGCGTTGCCTGCCGGCGACCCGCTGTACAACTTCGCCGGCCGCGCGCTGCTCAACCGCGGCCTGCCGCTGCCGCGCCCGTTCGACCGCGCGCCGAGCAGCTTCGATATCAGCAAGCGCCCCGCCGCCGACCGCGACGGCTACCGCCCGCCGATCAAGCTGGCCGTGCTGCTGCCGCTCACCGGCAACCTCGCCACCGCCGCCGCCCCCGTGCGCGATGGCCTGCTTGCGGCCTACTACGCCGAATCGCGCCGCCGCCCGGACATCCAGTTCCTCGACACCGCCGGCACGCCGGGCGGCGCCAATGCCGCCTACGACCGCGCCGTGGCCGCCGGCGCCGATTACGTGATCGGCCCGCTGGGCCGCGACGAGGTGAGCGCGCTGTTCGCGCGCCAGCTCAGCGTGCCGGTGCTGGCGCTGAACCGGCCCGCCGACGCGCACGAGCCGCCGGCCGGCAGCGCCGGCTTCTCGCTGGCGCCGGAGGACGACGGCATCATGGCCGCCGAATACCTGCTCGCCCACGGTCAGCGCAACGCGCTGGTGGTGGCCAGCAGCGACGACAACGGCCGCCGCGCGGCGGCCGCGTTCCGCGAGCGCATGGCCCTGCGCGGCGGCCAGGTCGCCGGCAGCATCAGCGTGGCCGAAGCACCGGGCGATGTCTCCGCGCAGCTGCGCAACTACGCCGCCGCCGATTCGGTGTTCCTCGCCGTGCGCGGGCCGACCGCGCGCGCGCTGGCGCCCCAGCTGGCGCTCTCCGGCCTGGCCGGCAAGCCGCGCGTGGGCAGCTCGCAACTGGTGCTGGGCACCGGCAAACCCGAAGAAGACATGGCGCTGGACGGCATCGCCTTCCCGGGCGAGCGCTGGACCAGCAGCGGCGTCACCGGCCTGCCGAGCGCGTCCAGCGTGGCGGCCACGCTGCCGACCGCGCGTGGCCCGGCCGCGCGCCTGTTCGCCTTCGGCTACGACGCCTGGCTGATCACCGCCTACCTGGAGCCGCTGGCCGCCGGCAGCGAAGGCGGCCTGCGCGGCGCCACCGGCACGCTGCACCTGGACGGCTTCGGCAACATCCTGCGCACGCCTGCGTGGTCCACCTTCAGCGGCGGCCGCCCGAACGCGATCATCGGCTCGCGCTGATCCCTTGAAGATCGACCGGCGCACCCGCGGAGCGACGGTCGAGGCGGCGGCGCGCGTGCACCTGCTCGCCGCCGGGCTGTCGGATATCGCGACCAACGCGCGTTATCGCCGGGGCGAACTGGATCTGGTGATGCGCGACGGCGACACGCTGGTGTTCGTCGAAGTGCGCTACCGCCGCGACGCGACGTTTGGTGGCGGCGCGGCCTCCATCGACCTGCGCAAGCGCCGCAAGCTGGTGATGGCCGCGCAGCTGTTCCTAGCGATGCATCCGCAATGGGCGCAGCAGCCGTGCCGGTTCGACGTGGTCGAGGCCGAGGGCGAGCCGCCGCGCTTGCGCTGGCTGCGCGATGCGTTCCGCGCGGACGATACCTGACGCCATGCCCTCGATCCTTACCCATGCCGCCGTGCCGCTCGCGTTGTGGGCAGCCAGCGAACGCGGGCGCATTTCGCCGCGGTTGCTCGCGGCCGGCATCGTCGCGGCCATGCTACCGGATGCCGACGTGCTCGCCTTTGTCCTGCGCATTCCCTACGCCGACGCTTTCGGCCATCGCGGCGCCAGCCATTCACTGCTGTTCGCCGCGTTGTGCGCGTTGCTGGCGGCAAGCCTGCATCGGCCACTGCGCGCAGGCGCCTTGCAGGCGGGTGCCTGGGTATTCATCTGCGCGGCATCGCATCCCCTGCTCGATGCAATGACCTCCGGCGGCCTCGGCGTCGCACTCGCCTGGCCTTGGCGCGAGACGCGCTTCTTCGCGCCGTGGCGGCCGATCCTCGTCTCGCCCATCGGCGCGGGCTTTTTCAGTGCACGCGGGCTGGGCACGCTGCTCTCCGAGTTGCGCTGGGTGTGGCTGCCGCTAGCGTTGGCGGTGGTTGGCTGGCGCGCGATACAGTCCACGCCTCGCGGATCGACGCACCTACAATAGGTCGATGACCACGCTGCCCGCCGCTTTCCTCGACGCCGTCTCCGCCCTGCTCGGCCCGGAGCGCTGGCGCACCGACGAACCCACCCGCCAGGCACACGGCCAGGACGATTCGCGCCGCTTCGCGCTCCCCGACGCGGTGGCGTTCCCGCGCGATGCCGAGGACGTGGCCGCGCTCGTGCGCGCCTGCGCCGCGCATCGCGTGGCGCTGGTCGCGCGCGGCGCGGGCACCGCCACCACCGGCGCGGCGGTGCCGTTCAACGGCGGGGTCGTGCTCTCGTTCGCGCGCATGAATCGCATCGTCGAGATCCGCGCCGCCGACCGCTGCGCCGTCGTGCAGCCCGGCGTGCTCAACGGCGACCTGCAGGAAGCACTGGCACCGCACGGCCTGTTCTGGCCGCCGGACCCCTCCAGTGCGGCGATGTGCAGCGTCGGGGGCAACCTCGCCACCAATGCG
The DNA here is from genome assembly GCA_023386795.1 of Pseudomonadota bacterium. Lineage (GTDB taxonomy): Bacteria > Pseudomonadota > Gammaproteobacteria > Xanthomonadales > Xanthomonadaceae > Stenotrophomonas_A. Next base: position 39,854 of record JAEWJB010000178.1, on the reverse strand, counting down.
GGCGGCCCGCGCGCGGTGAAATACGGTGCCAGCCGCGACAACGTGCTCGGGCTGGTGGCGGTAACCGGCGGCGGCGAGATCATCCGCTGCGGCGGCCCGTACACGAAGGACGCCACCGGCTATGACCTCACCCACCTGATCGTCGGCAGCGAAGGCACGCTGGCGTTGATCGTGGAAGCCACGCTGAAGCTGACGCCGCGCCCGGGCGCGCAGGCGGGCCTGCGCGCGTTCTACCGCGACGCGGGCAGCGCGGCGGCGGCGGTATCGCGCGTGATGGCGCAACCGGTGGTGCCGGCGATGCTGGAGTTCATGGACGCGCATGCCATCGCCCTGCTGCGCCACAACGGCAGCGACGTGCCCGAAGCCGGCGCGATGCTGCTGATCGAAGCCGATGGCGACGAGGACACCCTGCCCTACGCGCTGCAATCGCTGGCCGATGCAGCCGAAGGCGACGGCATGCTGTCGCTGGATGTCGCCGCCGACGGCGTGGCGCGCGACCGGCTGTGGGCCGCGCGCAAGGCGCTCTCGCCGGCGCTGCGCACGATCAAGCCGGGCAAGATCAACGAGGACGTGGTGGTGCCGGTGTCGCGTATCCCGGACCTGGTGTCGGCGATGGAAGCGCTGTCGGCGCAGGCGGATCTGCCTATCGTGTGTTTCGGCCATGCCGGCAACGGCAACCTGCACGTCAACATCATGTACAACGACGCCGACACGGCGCAGACCGCGCGCGCGAAGGCGGCGATGCCTAAGATCTTCGAGACCGTGCTGGCGTTGGGCGGCACGCTGTCGGGCGAACATGGCATCGGCGTGGCCAAGCGTGACTTCATGACGCAGGCATTCGATGCGGCCACGCTGGCGGCGATGCGGGCAGTGAAGGCGGCCCTGGACCCGGCGGGGATTCTCAACCCGGGAAAGGTGTTGCCGCCGCTCAACGGGTGAGGGCTGCCGGGGCTGAAGCCCCTCCTGCAGGTGAAGCGCGCGGTGCATTGCGCCTTCTACCCTCCGCAGGCGCTATCCCTTCCTGTAGGAGCGGCTTTAGCCGCGACGAAGCGCCGCGATATCGCCGAAGAAAGTGCGCCTACCCGCGCCCCTGCCCAATGAAGCGCAACCCCACCCCCGGCTCGGTGACGATGTAGCGCGGCGCCGCCGCATCGTCGTGCAATTTCTGCCGCAGCTTGCCCACCAGGATGCGCAGGTAATGCGTATCTTCCTCGTGCGTCGGCCCCCACAGTTCGCGCAGCAGCTGCGGCTGCGTGACCACGCGCCCGGCATGCCGCATCAGCAGCGCCAGCAGCGCGTACTCCTTGCGGCTCAAGCCCGCCGGCTCGCCGTCCAGCGTCACCTCGCGCAGCGCGAGGTTCACGTGCAGCCGGCCATCGTCGAACACGATCTCCTCCGGTGTCGCCCCGCCGGACTGCCGCAGCAGCACGCGGATGCGCGCCATCAGTTCCTGCACGCCGAACGGCTTGGTGACGTAATCATTCGCGCCGCCATCCAGCGCGGCGACCTTCTCCGCTTCGCCCGCGCGCACGGTCAGCATGATCACCGGCACCGCCGACCATTGCCGCAGTTCGCGCAGCACCTCGTGGCCGTCGCGGTCCGGCAGGCCGAGGTCAAGCACCACCAGGTCGGCGCCATGCGTGGCCAGTTCGGCCAGCCCCTCGGCCGCCGTGCCCGCCTGCAGCACGCGATAGCCCTGCGCGCGCAGGCTGATGTCGAGGAAGCGACGGATCTGCGGCTCGTCGTCGATGATGAGTACGCGCGGCGGCGGGGCGATGGCGGCGTCTTGGGACACGGGCGTGGCGGCTTCTCAGTCTGCGGGCGGCCGGGACGGCCGAGGCGGCGGCTCCAGCAGCGGGAGCGTAATGCGGATGGTGGTGCCACGGCCATCGGCGCCGGCCAGCGCCTCCACGCTGCCGCCGTGTGCGCCGATCATGCCCTGGCAGATCGTCAGCCCCAGGCCGGTGCCATGGCGGCCGCGGTCGCCGCGCTCCACGCTGTAGAACATGTCGAAGATGCGTGCGCGCTCGTCCTCCGGGATGCCGGGGCCGCGATCGCTGATGTCGATGCGCAGCGCGCCCTCGTGCAGCGCCGCCGATACGCGTACCGGCTCGCCCGGCGGTGAGAATTTCGCCGCGTTTTCCAGCACGTTGAAGATCGCCTGTTCCACCAGCGCCGGGTGTACCCAGATCGGCGCCAGCCCGGGCGCGACGTGCAGGTCCAGCTTCACCTCCGGCTGGTAGCGCTGCAGGCGCCGCGTGGCCGAACCGATCAGTTCGTCCACGCCGATCCAGTCGCGGTTGAGGCTCAGCCCGGCGTGGCCGAGCCGGGTCATGTCGAGCAGGTTCTGGATATAGCGGTCCAGGCGCTCGCCTTCCAGCTGGATGGTGTCGAGCAGGCTGCGCCGGTCCTGCGCGTCCATCGCCTCGCCGTAGCTCGCCAGGCTGGACGCCGAGCCGATCATCGAGGCCAGCGGCGAGCGCAGGTCATGGGAAACCGAAGAAAGCAACGCCGAGCGCAGCCGCTCGGTCTCCCCGCTGACGCGCGCGCTTTGCAGGTCGGCCACCAGCCGCGTGCGCAGCGCGGCCTGGCCGATGTCCTCCACCATCGCCTCGGCCAAGCGCCGCTGCTCCAGCGCCGGGCGCTGCACGGAGGCATCGAAGCGCAGCGCCACCACCCCGAGCGTGCCGCGCTCGTGCTGTACCGGCAGGCACCAGCAATCGGCGCCGGCCAGCGTGTCGGTGAAACGACCGGCCGGCTGGCCGTGCCGTTGCGCCCAATCGGCGGCGCTGCGGTCCAACGCGGACAACACCATCGCGCCCTCGCTCTCGCGCTGTTCCAGCCGCAGCCACGCCTCCACGCCCAGCGCGGTGGCCAGGGCGCGCCGCCCCGCCTCCACCACTTCGCCCAGGTCGGCCGCGGTGCTCAGCTGGCGGCCAAGCGCCTGCAGCGCATTGGCGTGCGTGTTGGCCGCGCGCAACGCCAGCACCTGCATGCGCAAGCGCGAGGCCAGCCGCCCCGCCACTAGGGCGGCGATGAGGAACAGGATGACCGTCACCACGCCCTGTCGCGCGCTGATGTTGAAGGTGAAGCGCGGCTCGATGAAAAAGAAGTTGTAGGCCAGGAAACTCAGCAGCGCCGCCAGCACCGCGGCCACCATGCGCGTGCGCGAGGCCACCAGCACCACCGCCACGATGAACACCATCGACAGGTCGTCGATATCGGTCCAGCGCTGCAGCAGCCACGCCACGCCGACTGCCGCGGCGGCGGTGACCAGCGCGTACGCCAGGTCGTAGCGGCGCAACCAGCGCATCGGCTGGCGCGATTGCCGGCGCGAACGTGCGCGCGCATCGGCCGAGCTGACGATGACGAGTTCATAGTGCGCCCCACGCTGGAGCAGGCGCTGGGTCAGCGTGCGGTTGAACATGCGGGCCAGCGGGCGCTCGCGCGTGCGGCCAAGCACCAGCGTGGACGTGCCGCTCTGCGCGGCGAAGTCCAGCAGCGCGTCGGCGATGTTGCTTCCGTGCAGCAATGCGGTGTCACCGCCCAGCCGACGCGCCAGTGCGAAGGCGCGATCGATCTCCAGCTGCCAGGCGGCATCCATCACCGTGCGCGTCTGCACCGTCACCACCGTCCATGGCGCGTCTCGGCGTTCGGAAAGGCGGCGCGCGACGCGCACGAGGTAATCCGAACTGCCGCGGCCGTCGATGGCCACCACCACGCGCCTGCGCAGCGCGGCGGTGCCGGGCAGGCCGCGCGCGGTCTGCGCATCGCGCAGGTCGCTGTCCACGCGATCGGCGGCGGTCTGCATCGCCAGTTCGCGCAGCGCGGCGAGGTTGGAAGGCGAGAAGAAGGCCTGCAACGCCTGCGTGGCCTGCTCGGGCAGGTAGACCTTGCCCTGCTGCAGGCGCTCGATGAGTTCACGCGGCGGCAGGTCGACCAGCACGATGTCGCGCAGGCGGTCGAATACCGCGTCGGGCACGGTTTCGGAGACACGCACGCCGGTGATGCGCAGCACCACGTCGTTGAGGCTTTCCAGGTGCTGGATGTTGACCGTGGTGTAGACGTCGATGCCGGCGTCGAGCAGTTCGATCACGTCCTGCCAGCGACGCTCGTGGCGGCTGCCGGGGGCGTTGCGGTGGGCGAGTTCGTCGACCAGCGCCAGTTGCGGGCGGCGTGCCAGCAACGCGTCGAGATCCAGTTCCTCCAGCGTGCGCCCGCGGTACTCGATGCGCTGGCGCGGCAATATCGGCAGCCCCTCCAGCAGCGCGACGGTCTCGCTGCGGCCATGCGTCTCGACGATGCCGGCCACCACGTCCACGCCCTGCCGCAGGCGCTCGCGCGCCCGCGACAGCATCGCGTAGGTCTTGCCCACGCCGGGCGCGGCGCCGAGGAACACGGTGAGCCGGCCACCGTGTTCGCGTTGCAGTTCGCCGATGAGGGCATCGGCCTGTTGCGTGCGCGCGTCGCTCATGCCGGCGATTGTGGCCCAGCGCCGGGCAAGCCGGCGAGGGTCACCCTCATCGCCACTGGTCCAGCGCCAGGTTGAGCTGCAGGACGTTCACCCGCGGCTGCCCGAACACGCCGAACTGGCGCGGCTGCACATGCTGGCGCAGCAGTTCGGCTACCCGCGCTTCGGGCAGGCCGCGGGCGGCCGCGACGCGGCGCACCTGCAACGCGGCCGCGGCCGGCGTGATGTCGGGGTCCAGGCCGCTGCCGGACTGGGTCAGCAGGTCCGAAGGCACCTGCGCGGGATCAATGCCCTCGCGCTTGGCGACCGCGGCGCGCGTCTGGTCGATGCGCTCGATCAGCTCCGGGTTGGAGCGCGCCTGGTTGCTGCCGGCGGCGGACATCGGGTCGTACTTGGCGGCCGAAGGACGCGGCTGGAAGTAGCGTGCGTCGCTGAAAGGCTGGGCGACCAGGGCCGAACCGATGACGCGGCCGCGCTCCTGGACCAGCGAACCGGCGGCTTGCGCCGGGAACACGGCGCCGGCGACGAGCGTACCCGCTGCCGAATAGGCGAAGCCGAAGCCGAGCAAGGTGACCAGCGCCAACGCGAACGATGCGCGCCAGGCGCCGCCGTCGTGCAACGTGGCCTCCGCCATGCGCGGTGCGGAAATGACTTTCTGCATGATGAATTCCTCAGATACCTGCCATGGCGGCAATCGCCATGTCGATCAGCTTGATGGCGGCGAACGGCAGCAACACGCCGCCCACGCCGTAGACGAGCATGTTCCGGCGCAGCAGCGCGGTCGCGCCGGCGGGCTTGAAGCGCACGCCGCGCAGCGCCAGCGGGATCAGCGCGGGAATGATGACGGCGTTGAACACCAGCGCCGCCAGCACGGCGTTGCGCGGGCTGGACAGCTGCATGACGTTGAGCGCGGCCATCGAGGGAATCGCCGCGGCGAACAGGGCCGGCAGGATGGCGAAGTACTTCGAGACGTCGTTGGCCAGCGAGAAGGTGGTCAGCGCGCCACGGGTGATGAGCTGCTGCTTGCCCACCTCCACCACCGAGAGCAGCTTGGCGGGGTCGCTGTCCAGGTCGACCATGTTGCCCGCTTCCTTGGCCGCCTGCGTGCCCGAGTTCATCGCCAGGCCCACGTCGGCCTGCGCCAGCGCCGGCGCGTCGTTGGTGCCATCGCCGACCATCGCGACCAACCGGCCGCCAGCCTGTTCGGCGCGGATGCGCGCCAGCTTGTCTTCCGGGCGAGCCTGGGCGATGTAGTCGTCCACCCCCGCCTCGGCGGCGATGGCCGCGGCGGTAAGCGGGTTGTCGCCGGTGATCATCACCGTCTTGATCCCCATGGCACGCAGGCGGGCGAATTTCTCCTTGATGCCGTGCTTGACCACGTCCGACAGCTCGACCACGCCCAGCGCATGCCGGCCCTCGGCCACCACCAGCGGCGTGGCGCCGCCGCGCGCGACTTCCTCGATGCGCCCGGCCAGTTCGGGGCTGACGAGACCGCCGTTGCCCTGCACCCACGCGCCGATGGAATCGCCGGCACCCTTGCGGATGTGCCGGCCGTCCACGTCCACGCCGGACATGCGGGTCTGCGCAGTGAACGCGATGAAGTGCGCGTTCGCCGGTTCGACCGCGGCAGCCCCTTGCTCGCGCGCCAGGCGCACGATGGACTTGCCTTCCGGCGTCGGGTCGGCGAGCGAGGCGAGCATGGCCGCATCGCGCAGCTGCGCGCGGTCGATGCCGGCCAGTGGATGGAACGCGGTGGCCTGGCGGTCGCCGTGGGTGATGGTGCCGGTCTTGTCGAGCAGCAGCACGTCCACGTCGCCGGCCACTTCCACCGCCTTGCCCGACTTGGCGAGCACGTTGGCGGCCAGCGCGCGGTTCATGCCGGCGATGCCGATGGCCGGCAGCAGGCCGCCAATGGTGGTCGGGATCAGGCACACCAGCAGCGCGATCAACAACAGCGGATCGAGCTTCACGCCGACGAACCCGGCCATCGCCGGCAGCGTGGCCACCACGATCAGGAACGTCAGCGTCATCGCCGCCAGCAGCAGCGTCAGCGCGATCTCGTTCGGCGTCTTCTGGCGATTGGCGCCTTCCACCAGCGCGATCATGCGGTCCAGGAAGCTGTGGCCGGGCTCGGCGGTGACCCGGAAAATGATCTCGTCGGATAGCACGCGCGTGCCGCCGATGACGCCGCTGCGGTCGGTCCCGGCTTCGCGCAGCACCGGCGCCGACTCGCCGGTGACGGCCGCCTCGTTGATGGTGGCCAGGCCACGCACGATCTCGCCATCGGCGGGAATGAACTCGCCTTCGGACACGATCACGTGGTCGCCCGGGCCCAATTCGGCCGCCGGAACGCGGGTTTCGCGGCCACCCAGGTCGCTGTCCACGCGGCGCGCGACCAGGTCCTTGCGAGCGCGGCGCAGGGAGGCCGCCTGACCACGGCCGCGCGCTTCGGCGACCGCCTCGGCGAAGTTGCCGAACAGCACGGTGACGAACAGGATGGCCGTCACCGTCCCGCCAAAGCCGGGCGAGGCATGGCCGGTCGCGGTGATCAGGGCGGACAACAGCGTGCCGATCATCACCACCGCCATCACCGGGCTGTGCCACAGGTGACGCGGAGAGAGCTTGAGGAAGGCATCGCGCAGGGCCGAGCGCAGCGTGGCGGCGTCGAACAACGCGGCCTCGGTGCGCTGGCGCTTTTCGATCGAAGGTAGGGTACTCATGGGCATTCTCTTCAGGACGCGGCCAGGGTCAGGTGCTCGGCGATCGGGCCCAGCACCAGTGCCGGCATGAACTGCAGCACGGTGAGGACGAGCACGACGGCGACCAGGGTCAGGGCGAAAGTGGGCGTTTCGATGCGCAGGCTGCCGCCCGATTCGGGCGCCTGGCGCTTGGCGGCCATGCGCGCGGCCACCACCAGCGGCACGATCAGCGCAGGAAACCGCCCCAGCAGCAGCACCAGTGCGCAGGTCAGGTTCCACCAGTAGGTGGCATCGCCCAGGCCTTCGAAGCCGGACCCGTTGTTGGCGAACGCCGAGGTGAACTCGTAGAACACCTGGCTGATGCCATGGAAGCCCGGATTGGAATTGCCGGTGAACTGCGGCAGGGCCAGCGTGACGGCGGTGAAGCCGAGCAGCACCAGCGGCTGCAGCAGGATCAGCAGCGCGAGCAGGCGCACTTCGCCCGCCTCGATCTTGCGGCCGAACAACTCCGGCGTGCGGCCGGTCATCAGGCCGGCGAGGAACACGCTCAGCAGCAGGTAGACGAGGAACTGCTGCAAGCCGCAGCCCACCCCGCCCCAGATGGCGTTGACCAGCATGTTCACCATCGCCACGCCGCCGGTGAGCGGTGCGAGCGAGTCATGCATGGCGTTGACCGAGCCGTTGTTGACCTGCGTGGTGATCGAGGACCACAGCGCGGAGCTGTCCACGCCCAGGCGCACTTCCTTGCCTTCCATCAGCGCGGGACTGGCGGCGCTGGCCGAGTGGCCTTCGGACCACAGCGATGCGCCGGTGGAGAGCACCGACATCAACAACATGCTGCCGAAGATCAGCGCGGTGAAGCGTCGCCGGCCGGTGAACGCGCCGACCATGAACACCACGCTGACCGGGATCAGCACGATGGCCAGCAGTTCCAGGAAGTTCGACAGCGGCGTCGGGTTCTCCAGCGGCACGGCACTGTTCGGGCCGTACCAGCCGCCACCGTTGGAGCCGAGTTGCTTGACCGCGACCATCGCCGCGACCGGGCCCAGCGGAATCTTCTGCTCGGCCATGCCGGCACTGGCATCCACCGGCGTGGCGGTGGGGCCGGAAGCGAAGGTGGAAGGCACGCCCTGCGAGGTGAGCAGCAGCGTCCACACCAGGCACAACGGCAACAGGAAGCGGAGCGTGGGGCGGACCACGTCGGCCCAGTAGTTGCCAACGTCAACGACGTTGGCAACTACGGCAGGAGCGGTTTCAGCCGCGATGGCGGGCGCCTTGCGCCCGCCCATCAACCCGCGCAGCGTCGCCACGACGAGCGCCAGGCCCATCATCGGCGATACCACCTGCAGGCCGACGATGCCGGTCATCTGTGCCAGATACGACAGCTGCGCCTGGCCGGAATAATGCTGCTGGTTGGTGTTGGTGAGGAACGAAATCGCGGTATGCAGCGCGGTGTCCCAGCGCAGGTTCGGCACGTGGTCCGGGTTGAGCGGCAGCACGCCCTGGGTCATGAAGACGATCCAGACCAGCAGGGCGACGACGGCGTTGCTGGCCAGGAACGCCAGCGCATAGCCGCGCCAGCTCATGCCGCGCTCCGGGCGGGTGCCCAGCAGCGCGTAGATCGGCTTTTCGATCAGGCCGAACACGGCATCGCCGCGCATCGGCGTCCCGCGCATCACGCGCGCCAGGTAAAGGCCCAGCGGCCAGCCGAGCGCAATGGCGGCGGCAAACAGGAGGAAGGTTTCGGTCATGGCGGGGTCCTCAGAAGTCTTCCGGACGCAGCACGACGTACAGCAGGTAGGCCGCGGTGACGATCACCGCGAGCCCGCACACGAAGGCAAGCCAGGCAGGCATGGGTCATCTCCTCAGAAGGAAGCTTGCAGCGCCGCTTCCACGCGCGAACCGGCCAGGCCGGGGAACAGACGTTCGGCGGCATGGTCGGTGTCGTGCGCGGTCACGCGCAGTTCCAGCGGCGAGCGGATCGCCCACACCACGCCGAGCTGGCCGTGGGTGTAGCTGTCGCCGTAGGCGTCGTCGAGCCAGTAATGGCCCAGTGCAGCCTCGATGCGGAAGCGCTCACCCAGCGGGAAGCGCGCGCCGACCTGCGCATAGGTGCCGGTTTCGTCGCTGGCCATCACGTCGTTCGACCAACCCAGCTGCGCCCAGTAGTTCTGTTTCCAGGTCAGGGTGCCGTTGAGCTCGGTCCAGTTGAGGTCGACGGTGGTCGAGGGATAGCGGTAGTGGGTGAGGTTGGCATCCAGCGCCCAGTCGTCGGACAGGTTGCCGCTCCAGCCGAGGATCAGGTCCAGCTCGCTGCTGACATGGGTCTGCGGGGCGAATTCCACGTTCGAGCCCCAGGCCGCAGCGTACAGGCCGTTGTCGGCGGCCCACTTCAGGCCTGCCTGGGCGGCGAAGTCGCCCTGGGTCTGGGTGGTGCCGCGCCAGACGTAATCGCTGGTGAGGCTCATGTTGCCGGACAGCGTGCTGGCGGCCGACAGCGGGGCGGCCGCACTCAGGCACAGCACGAGGGCAGCGCGCGCGGATCCGCGGCTGGCGAGGTGAAGCGGGGAATACATGGGTGGGTGGCCTTTCGGTGATCGAGGCGGAACCATTCCGCCGATCACGAAAGTCTGGGCGCCGCCTGCGTAAAGTCGCTATGGCAGGCACGCGTCGCGCGCGTAAATTCGGCGTAACCGCCCAGCGGGCGTGGGCTCAGCCGAAATGCTGGTAGCCGCTGCGCGGGGGATGCCAGGCGCAGCCTTCCTCGTCCAGCACCTGAAGGCCCTCGCCCGCCACCACGCGGCCGATCACCTGGCCGTGCGTGCCGGCGAACTCGAGTGCGCGCTGCACGGCGTCGCGGTCGGCCGCGGCGGCGGTGAAGCACAGTTCGTAATCGTCGCCACCGCCCAGCTGCCATTCGCGCGCACGGCGATCCCCCAACGCGCGCAGCGCCGGCGACAGCGGCAGGCCTTCCAGCGTGATCCGCGCGCCCACGCCGCTGCGGGTGCACAGGTGGCCGAGGTCGGCGAGCATTCCGTCGGAGACATCCACGCAGGCATGCGCGAGTCCGCGCAGCCGCAAGCCGGCTTCCACGCGTGGCGTGGGCCGCAGCAAGCGCTGGCGCAGCTGTTCGCGCGCCGGTTCGACGGCGGGCGTGGTGACGTCGAGGTCGCCCCGCTGCCACAGCGCGAGCGCGGCGGCGGCCTCGCCGGGCGTGCCGGTGATCCAGATGTCATCGCCGACGCGCGCACCATCGCGACGCAGCGCCGCCCCCGGCGGCACGCTGCCGATGGCGGTGACGGACAGCGACAGCGGGCCGCGCGTGGTGTCCCCGCCCACCAGCACGATGCCGTGCGCGTCGGCCAGCGCAAAGAAGCCGTCGGCGAACGCGTCCAGCCACGCCGGCTCGTCTTCGGGCAGCGAGAGCGACAACGTGCACCAGCGCGGCTGCGCACCCATCGCGGCCAGGTCGGAGAGATTGACCGCCAGCGTCTTCCAGCCGATATCGGCCGGTGCGGTTTCGACGGGGAAATGCACGCCGGCATTGAGCGTGTCGGCGGTCATCGCCAGCTGCTCGCCGGCCGGCGGTTGCAGCAGCGCGGCATCGTCGCCGATGCCCAGTGCCACGTCCTCGCGACCGCGCACACGGCGACGCAGGCGGTCGATCAGGGCGAACTCGGGCATCGGCCGGCGGGCGCGATCAGCCGCCCGATTCGACCTTGCGCCACGCCAGCGCGGCGCGGTCCAGCACGCCGTTGACGTAGGTGTGGCCGTGCTCGGAGCCGAAACGCTTGGCCGTTTCGATGGCTTCGTTGATCACCACGCGGTACGGCACGTCCTGGCGGTACAGCAGCTCGTAGGCGGCCAGGCGCAGCACCGCACGCTCGATGGCGTCCACTTCCTCGACGCTGCGGTCGAGGTATTCGACCAGCGCCTCGTCCAGCTCGGCGCGGTGTGCCAGCACGCCTTCCACCAACGCCTCGAAATACGCCAGGTCGGCGATCTCGTGGGCCTGCTCGTGGGCGAACTGGGCGATGACCTGCTTGGCGAAGCCGCCGGAGATCTGCCAGGCGTAGATGGCCTGCAGGGCGCGGCGACGCGCACGCGAGCGCAACACCGGGTCCACGCCATCGCGGCGCGGCGGACGAGGGCCGTTCTGCTTCGGACCGGTGGACTTGTTCATGGCAGCTGCTCCACCAGGTTGATCATTTCCAGGGCCGCCAGCGCGGCCTCCTCGCCCTTGTTGCCGTGGCTGCCGCCGGCACGCGCCTCGGCATCCTCCACGCGCTCGACGGCAAGCACGCCGTTGAGCACCGGCAGGCGGTGGTCGAGCTGCACGCGCATCAGGCCCTCGGCACACAGGTCGGCGACGTGTTCGTAGTGGCGGGTATCGCCGCGGATCACGCAGCCGAGCGCGATGATCGCCGCATGGCGACCGCCGGCGGCCAGGCGCGCGGCGACCAGCGGCAGTTCCCAGGCGCCGGGCACGCGGACCACGTCGATGGCGCCTTCGGCGATGCCGTTGCCGGCCAGGCTCTGCCGCGCGCCGGCTACCAGCGCATCGGTGATGCGGGCATTCCAGCGGCTGGCGATGATCGCGAAGCGCGCGTTTTCGGGGGCGCGGAGGTCGCCTTCGTAGTGGCTCATGTGCTGCGGGGGCTCGAAAGGTGGGTCAGTTTAACGCGGCGCGGCCCCGGGGACCGCGCTGCATGCGTGAACGCGGGCTCAGGGCTCGACCGTCTCGACGATTTCCAGGCCATAGCCGGCCAGGCCGATCTGCCGACGGGGCGTACCCAGCACGCGCAATTTGCCCAGGCCCAGGTCGGCCAGGATCTGCCCGCCGGCGCCGTTGCGGCGCCACTGGCCGACGTCCTTGTCCTTGCCGGCCGGGCGGCTCACCGGCTCGCGCCGCAGCCGTGCCAGCAGGCTCGTTTCATCGCGCGGAGCCGACAGCACCACCATCACGCCCTGCCCTTCGGCAGCGATGGCACGCAAGGCATCGGCGCTGGCCACGCCGAAATCGTCGCGCCGCCAGTGCAGCAGGTCGGCCAGCGGGTTCTCGACCTGCACGCGGACCAGCGTCGGGGTGTGCTTGTCGGGCGTGCCGCGCACCAGTGCGAAATGCAGGTCGTGGGCGATGCGGTCGCGGTAGGTAACCAGTTGGAAGGGGCCGAACTCGGTGTCGATCTCGCGCTCGTCCACGCGCTCGACGGTATGTTCGGTGGCCAGGCGGTAGGCGATCAGGTCGGCGATCGAGCCGATCTTCAGGCCGTGCTCGCGCGCGAAAACCTCCAGCTCCGGGCGGCGCGCCATGCTGCCGTCGGGGTTGAGGATCTCCACCAGCACGCCGGCCGGCTCCAGGCCGGCGAGCATCGCCAGGTCCACGCCGGCCTCGGTGTGGCCGGCGCGGGTCAGCACGCCGCCGGGCTGGGCGATCAGCGGGAAGATGTGGCCGGGCTGGTGCAGGTCTTCCGGCCGCGCATCCGGCTTGACCGCGGTGCGGATGGTGTGGGCGCGGTCGTAGGCCGAAATGCCGGTGGTGACGCCCTCGGCTGCCTCGATGGAGACAGTGAAGTTGGTCTGGAACTGCGCGGTGTTGGCACGCACCATCGGCGCCAGGCCGAGCTGGGCGGCGCGCTCGCGGGTCAGCGGCAGGCACACCAGGCCGCGACCGTGGGTGACCATGAAGTTGATGTCGGCTGGCTTGACCAGCTCGGCGGCCATGATGAGGTCGCCTTCGTTCTCGCGGTCCTCGTCATCGACGATGACCACCATGCGGCCGGCGCGGATTTCTTCCAGCAGTTCGGGAACGGTGGCGAAGTTCATGCCGCGCCCCGCTCGCCGAGCAGGCGTTCGACGTAGCGCGCGACCAGGTCGATCTCCAGGTTCACCGCATCGCCCACCTGGGTCTGCGCGAAGCGCGTGTGCGCCACGGTGTGCGGGATCAGCGCGACCTCGAAGCCCTCGCCATCCACTTCGTTGACGGTAAGGCTGACGCCGTCCACGCAGATCGAACCCTTCTTGGCGATGTACTTCAAGAGCGCGGCCGGCGCGGCGAAACGCCAGCGCTGCGCGCGCGCGTCATCATGCACCGACAGCACGCGGCCGAGGCCGTCGACATGGCCGCTGACCAGGTGGCCGCCGAGGCGGTCGGTCGGGCGCATGGCGCGCTCCAGGTTCAGCGCCGCCCCCACCGGCAGTTCGCCCAGCGTGGTGAGCGAGAGCGTCTCGGTGGAGGCGTCGGCGTGGAAGCTGCGCTCGTCGAACGCGATCACGGTCAGGCACACGCCGTTGACGGCGATGCTCTCGCCCAGCTGGACGTGGTCGAACGGCAGCGCGCCGGTTTCGAACTTGAAGCGCACGTCGCCGCCGCGCGGCTCGCGCTCGGCCAGGCGGCCGACGCCTTCGATGATGCCGGTGAACATCAGCGCACCTCCGGCCGGAGGGCGTGCAAGGAATGGTGCTGTACGTGGTGCATGTCGTTTCCCGCATGAAGTGAGCGAAAAACGCCGCAAGGCAAACAGGCGCACGCACGATCCGCCGGATCGCGCGCTGGCCGTCTTCTTTCATCCGGACTGTACCGTCGGCTCCGGCATCGGACCGGATCTGCTGACCTCCCGGCGGGGCCGGGAGCGCTCGCGGGCTCGTGCCGGGTGGGCACCTACCGCCGGTGGGGAATCGCACCCCGCCCTGAAGACGTTCATTGGTTGCCGGCGAACCGGCGCGGGCATTCTAGCAAACGCCCCGGCGCGGCCCGGGTTGCATGCGCGGAATGCTGCATTTGGCCACAACCTGCTTGAGGGCCCGCGGCCCGGCCTCAGCGGCGCGGGCGCAGCAGCAGGCGCAGGTCCGCGCCTACCTGGCGGACGTCGTGAAGCTGCAGGTGGACGGCATCGGCCATGTGGTCGATGCCCAACCCGGCCAGCAGCGGGCGCGCACCATCACCCAGCAGCTGCGGCGCCTGGTAGAGCAGCAATTCGTCGACCAGCCCGGCCCGCCACAGCGCGCCGCCGAGCGCAGCGCCGGCTTCCACCTGTACCTCGTTGACGCCCCGGGCTGCCAGCAGGGCCATGGCGGCGGCCAGGTCCAGGCGACCCGCATGGGCGGGCAACGCGGCGAACGCCACGCCGGGCAGCTCCGGTGGCGTGGCGTCGGGGGCGTGCAGATACAGCGTCGGCGCGTCGCCTGCGCGCACCTTGTCGCGGTCGAGCGTGCGCAGGCGGGCGTCGAGCACCACGCGCAACGGCGGCAGAAAATCCCCGGCCTCGCCCTCGAGCCGCACGGTCAGCGAAGGGTCGTCCGCCGCCACCGTGCCCGCGCCGGTGAAGATCGCCCCGGCGCGCGCGCGCCAGCGCTGCACGTCCGCCCGCGCGGCCGGGCCGGTGATCCATTTGGATTCGCCATCGGCCATCGCCGTGCGGCCGTCCAGGCTCATCCCGTACTTCAGCCGTACCCACGGGCGCTGGCGTTCGATCCGCGAGAGGAAACCATGGTTGAGCTCGCGCGCCTGTGCCGCCATCAGGCCGTCCTGCACCTCGATACCCGCCTCGCGCAACAGGGTGAAACCACCGCCGTTGACCTGCGGGAAGGGGTCGCGCATCGCCGCCACCACGCGTGATACCCCCGCCGCTATCAGCGCCAGCGCGCACGGCGGCGTGCGGCCGTGGTGGGCACAGGGTTCCAGGGTCACGTAGGCGGTGGCGCCGCGAGCGCGCTCGCCGGCTTCTCGCAGTGCGAAGATTTCCGCATGCGGCCCCCCCGCGCGCTGGTGCCAGCCCTGGCCCAGCACCTCCTCGCCTTGGGCAATGACGCAGCCCACCATCGGGTTCGGGCGCGTGGTCCACGCACCGCGTTCGGCCAGGCGCAGGGCCTGGGCCATGTGGAGATGATCGACGGCGCGGAATTCGTGCATGCGCGCATTGTCGGGCAGGCGGCCGGTCCGGCCAACCGGCTCAGCGCTTGCCGGCTTTCTCCGGCACGCGAGCGGCGGCGCGCTCCAGGTCGAGCAGCGGCAGCTGTTCGCTGCCTACCGGCAGGTCGCGTTCGAGCTTTTCGATCTCCTCGCGGAAATCGGCCACGTCCTCGAAACTGCGGTAGACCGAGGCGAAACGCACGTAGCCGACATGGTCGAGCTTGCGCAGTTCGGCCATCACGAACTCGCCGATGCGGATCGAAGGCACTTCGCGCTCGCCGCACATGCGCAGCTGGTGCACCACCGCGCGCACGGCCGCTTCGATCTGCTCCTCGGAGACCGGACGCTTCTGCAACGCACGGTCGAAGCTGGTGCGCAGCTTGCGGGCATCGAACGCCTCGCGGTTGCCGGTGCTCTTGATCACCACCGGCATCTTCAGCTCGATGGTTTCCAGCGTGCTGAAACGCTCGCCACACGCCTCGCATTCGCGGCGCCGCCGGATGGTGGCGCCGTCCTCGGACACCCGCGAGTCGATCACGCGGGTGTCATGGTGCTGGCAGAAAGGGCAGTGCATCCCGGAATACTAGCGCCAATGGCCGGCATGCCGCGTCGCGCGGGGCAGGCCGGCGGCGCGAACGCGCCGCTTCCGGGACAGGCGCAATGCCATGGCCATCACATCAGCCGTAGACCGGGAAGCGCTTGCACTGCGCGGTGACGGCCTCGCGGACACGGGCGATGACCGCCTCGTCCGCCGGCGCATCGAGCACATCGGCGATCCAGCCCGCCAACTCGGCCGCGTCGGCCTCCAGGTAGCCGCGGGTAGTGATGGCCGGGGTGCCCAGGCGCAGGCCGGAGGTCACGAACGGCGAACGCGGGTCGTTCGGCTCCGAATTCTTGTTGACGGTGATGTGCGCCTTGCCCAGCGCCGCCTCTGCGTCCTTGCCCGAGACGTCCTTGCCGATCATGTCGACCAGCATCAGGTGGTTCTCGGTGCCGCCGGAGACGATCTTGTAGCCGCGCGCGATCAGCGTCTTCGCCATTGCCTGGGCGTTCTTGACGACCTGTTCCTGGTAGGCCTTGAATTCCGGCTCCAGTGCTTCCTTGAAGGCCACCGCCTTGGCGGCGATGACGTGCATCAGCGGGCCGCCCTGGATGCCGGGGAACACGATCGACTGCAGCTTCTTGACCAGGTCCTCGTCGGCGCCCTGGGCCAGGATGATGCCGCCGCGCGGGCCGCGCAGGGTCTTGTGCGTGGTGGAGGTGACGACGTGCGCGTGCGGCAGCGGGTTCGGGTACACGCCGGCGGCCACCAGCCCGGCGACATGCGCCATGTCCACGAAGAACAGCGCGCCGACCTTGTCGGCGATGGCGCGGAAACGCGCCCAGTCGATCTTCTGCGAGTAGGCCGAGAAACCGGCCACGACCATCTTCGGCTTGTGCTCCACCGCCAGGCGCTCGACTTCGTCGTAGTCGATCAGGCCCTGGTCGTTGACGCCGTACTGCACGGCGTTGAACAGCTTGCCGGAGGCGTTGACCTTGGCGCCGTGGGTCAGGTGGCCGCCGTGGGCCAGCGACATGCCCAGGATGGTGTCGCCCGGGTTAAGCAGCGCGAAGTACACCGCCTGGTTGGCCTGCGAGCCGCTGTGCGGCTGCACGTTGGCGTAGTCGGCGCCGAACAGCTGCTTGAGGCGGTCGATCGCCAGCTGCTCGGCGATGTCCACGTATTCGCAGCCGCCGTAGTAGCGCTTGCCCGGGTAGCCTTCGGCGTACTTGTTGGTCAGCACGCTGCCCTGGGCTTCCATGACGCGCGGGCTGGCGTAGTTCTCGCTGGCGATCAGCTCGACGTGATCCTCCTGGCGCGCCGCTTCGGCGGCCATGGCCTGGGCCAGTTCGGGATCGTAGGTTTCGATACGGGCGTCACGCGGGAACATCGGGTCTCCAGGGGCTGCCGGGGCGGCCAAGGGCGGTCGGGGGCATAAATTATAAGGTGCCGCCCACCCACCCCACCAACCAGGACGGCGGACATCGCGGCCCGGTCGCCGGAAAGCAGACCGGCCGCACAAGGCGGCCGGCCAGTGATCGCACGTGGGCGATCAATCAGTGATGCAGCACCAGGTCGGCAATGATGCCGGTGGCGACGGCGACCATCAGCATGTTGCCGACGTCATCGCGCACCCAGTGATAACCGTAGGGCGGACGACGCAGGTGGTAGCGGTCGTAGTCGTTGACCACGTAGACCGGGCCGCCGTAGTAGTCGCGGTAACGGTGGCCCGGCGCCCAGCCGTAGTAGCGCGGCGGCGGGGCCGGACGGTAATAGGCCGGACGCGGTGCCGGGCGGTACACCACGGCCGGGCCACGGTAGTCGCGGCGGCCGTCGCGGTACCCGTCGTGGTAGGCCTCGCGGCGCTCGCGGTAGTCACGGCGGTCGTCGTGGCGGTCATCGCGGTGGCGGTCGTGGCCACGACCACGGTCATCCCAGCCGTGGTGGCCACGGCCGTGATCGTCGGCCATCGCCGACGGCGCCACGGCGCCCAGCGCCAGCAAGGACGTCAACGCCAAGGCAGTGAGACGAATCGTATTCATGGCAGCTCCGTGGCTGTGGTGGGTGTTGATGACATATTGGCGCGACAAGATGAACAGGCATTGGCTGGAATCGGTTACGAATGCCCCCATTTAGTCGCCGGTCGGCCACGTTCGCCGAAGGCGGGTCGGACGTTCCCGTTATACTGGGCGCCATCCCATTCCCTGCCCGCCTGATCCGCCCCGCCGGACCGGGCCGGGCGCGCGCTACGAGCCATACGGAGATTCCATGTCCTCAGGGCAATACATCTACACCATGAACGGCGTCAGCAAGGTCGTGCCGCCGAAGCGCCAGATCATCAAGGACATTTCGCTGTCGTTCTTCCCCGGCGCCAAGATCGGCCTGCTGGGCCTGAACGGCGCGGGCAAGTCGACCGTGCTGAAGATCATGGCCGGCGTGGATACCGATTTCGAAGGCGAGGCGCGTCCGCAGCCGGGCATCAAGGTCGGCTACCTGGCGCAGGAGCCGGAACTGGATCCGAACAAGACCGTGCGCGAAGCGGTCGAGGAAGGCGTGGGCGACGTGCTGCAGGCCCAGGCCGCGCTGGAGGCCGTGTACGCGGCCTACGCCGAGGAAGGCGCCGATTTCGACGCGCTGGTCAATGAACAGGAGCGCCTGGAGGCGATCCTGGCCGCCGGTGATGCGCATACGCTGGAAAACCAGCTGGACGTGGCCGCCGACGCGCTGCGCCTGCCGCCGTGGGATGCAGTGATCGGCAACCTGTCCGGTGGCGAGAAGCGCCGCGTGGCGCTGTGCCGGCTGCTGCTGCAGAAGCCGGACATGCTGCTGCTCGACGAACCGACCAACCACCTCGACGCCGAGTCGGTGGAATGGCTGGAGCAGTTCCTGGCGCGCTATACCGGCACCGTGGTGGCCGTCACCCATGACCGCTACTTCCTCGACAACGCGGCCGAGTGGATCCTCGAACTCGATCGCGGCCGTGGCATCCCGTGGAAGGGCAACTACACCCAGTGGCTGGTGCAGAAGGACGAGCGCCTGAAGCAGGAAGACAACCAGGAAAAGGCCCGCCAGAAGGCGATCCAGAAGGAACTGGAGTGGTCGCGCCAGAACGCCAAGGGCGGCCGCACCAAGGGCAAGGCGCGCCTGGCACGCCTGGAAGAACTGCAGTCGCAGGACTACCAGAAGCGCAACGAGACCAATGAAATCTTCATCCCGCCGGGCGAGCGCCTGGGCAACTCGGTGATGGAGTTCAAGAACGTCTCCAAGAAGTTCGGCGACCGCCTGCTCATCGACAACCTGTCGATGATCATCCCGCCGGGCGCCATCGTCGGCATCATCGGTCCCAACGGCGCCGGCAAGTCCACGCTGTTCAAGATGATCACCGGGCAGGAGAAGCCGGATTCGGGCGAGATCGTGGTCGGCCCGACCGTGAAGCTCTCCTACGTCGACCAGAGCCGCGACAAGCTGGAAGGCAACCACAACGTGTTCCAGGAGATTTCCGGCGGCCTGGACATCCTCAACATCAACGGCGTGGAGATCCAGTCGCGCGCGTACATCGGCCGCTTCAACTTCAAGGGCCAGGACCAGCAGAAGATGGTCGGCTCGCTGTCCGGTGGTGAGCGTGGCCGCCTGCACATGGCCAAGACCCTGCTGCAGGGCGGCAACGTGCTGCTGCTCGACGAACCGTCCAACGACCTGGACATCGAGACGCTGCGCGCGCTGGAAGACGCGCTGCTGGAGTTCCCGGGCAACACGTTCGTCATCTCGCACGACCGCTGGTTCCTGGACCGCATCGCCACGCACATCCTCGCCTTCGAGGGTGACTCGCACGTGGAGTTCTTCCAGGGCAACTACCGCGAGTACGAAGAGGACAAGAAGCGTCGCCTCGGCGACGATGCCGGTCCGCACCGCCTGCGCTTCAAGGCGCTGAAGTAAGTTCCGGGAAAGGGCGCCTTGAGGGCGCCCTTTTTCTTCGCGCCGTGGCCCGCCGGCTCGGGCATCATGGCCGGCGCGTCGCGGCTGAAGCCGCTCCTACGGGTTCCGTGCATGTCCGCCTTTCTCGAGCGCGTCTTCCGGCTCAACGCGCATGGCACTTCGGTGCGTACCGAATTGCTGGCCGGCCTGACCACCTTCCTGACGATGTCCTACATCGTCTTCGTCAACCCCGACATCCTCGCCACCACCGGCATGGACCCGGGCGCGGTGTTCGTGGCGACCTGCCTGGCCGCCGCGTTGGGCTCGGCCATCATGGCGCTGGCCGCCAACTTTCCGGTGGGCATGGCCCCGGGCATGGGCCTGAACGCGTTCTTCGCCTTCACCGTGGTCGGCGCGGCCGGCCTGCCCTGGCAGCAGGCGCTGGCGGCGGTGTTCGTGTCCGGCCTGGTGTTCATGGCACTGTCGCTCACCGGCGTGCGTGCGTGGCTGGTGGCCGGCATCCCCCCCTCGCTGCGCGCGGCCATCGTGGCCGGCATCGGGTTGTTCCTGGCCATCATCGCACTGCAGAAGTCGGGCGTGATCGTCGGCAATGCCGACACGCTGGTAGCGCTGGGGCCATTGCACAGCGCGCCCCCGCTGCTCGCGCTGGCGGGTTTCCTGCTGATTGCCGTGCTCGAAGCGCGCGGCGTGCGCGGCGCGATCCTGATCGGCATCCTCGCCGTCACCGCCGGCGGCTGGCTGGTGGGCGACGTGGAGTACCACGGCGTGGTGTCGCTGCCGCCCAGCCTGGCGCCGACCTTCCTCCAGCTCGACCTGCCGGGCCTGCTGCACCATGACGGCGGTGCGCCGCTGGCCGTGCTGATGCAGGTGGTGCTGGTGTTCGTGCTGGTCGAGGTGTTCGATGCCACCGGCACGCTGTATGGCGTGACCGGACGTGCCGGCCTGCTGCAACTGCCCGACGGCCAGCGCCGGTTCGGCCGCGCGCTGCTGGCCGACAGCACGGCGATCGTGGCCGGCTCGCTGCTGGGCACCAGCAGCACCACGGCCTATGCGGAGAGCGCCTCCGGCGTGCAGGCCGGCGGCCGTACCGGGCTCACCGCGCTGGTGGTGGCGTTCCTGTTCCTGGCGGCCCTGCTGTTTTCGCCGCTTGCCGCCATGGTGCCGGGCTATGCCACCGCGCCGGCGCTGCTGTTCGTGGCCGGGCTGATGCTGCGCGAGCTGGTGGACGTGCATTGGGCCGACCTCACCGAGTCGGTGCCGGCCGCACTGTGTGCGCTGGCGATGCCGTTCACCTATTCGATCGCCAACGGCCTGGCGTTCGGCTTCATCGCCTACGCCGTGCTGAAGGCCGGGACCGGACGATGGCGCGAGGTGCACGCGGCGGTGTGGCTGGTCGCCGGGCTGTTCGTGCTGCGATACGCGCTGGGCTGACGTGTCCGCGCAGGCGGTGAGCCGGCCTTAGCGGCCGGCTTGCTCGCTCAGTAATCGCTCGCGTACGGCGAGGTCACCACCTGCGGCGTCTTGCCCAGCGCCGCGCCGAGGCGGTCGAGGACGAAACGCAGGTACAGGTTGGTGTTGAACTGGTTGTAGTCGCGCGCGTTGTTGAACGTCATCCGGCCGCCGAGGAACAGCTGCGGGGCCACCTGCCACTCGGCCGCGCCGGACACGTTGTACGAAACGCCGGTCTTGCTCTCGCCCAGGTAGACGGGCGCGACGTAACGGTCGGTCAGGCCCAGCATCGCCGCCAACGAAGCCGCGTCGTAGGCCGACTGTTGCAGCGTCGGGTCGGTCGGGAAGTACGGCGAGTCGTCGGTGCGGAAGTGCTGCACGCCGACGCTGGCATCCAGCCGCCAGTTGACCTTCTGGCTGGACGAACGACCGGTCCAGTGCACCGGGAAGCCCAAGTCGAAATAGTCCTGCGGGCTGAAATAGCCACCCTGGCCGTAAGTGAAGCCGCTGAGGTTCTTGTCGTACTGCATCGCCGTCAGGTTGATGCCGGCGGTCAAGGACTGGTTATCGGTTTCCAGCGCGTGCACGTAGAAGCCCAGGTCGACCTGGCGGTGGTCGTTGTCGGCCACGTTGCGGCCGGTCAGGCGATGCGCGGCCAGGTTGGCATAGCCGCCGAGCAGGCCGTTATCCAGCGTGGCCGAGACGGCCAGGCCATTGCTGGTCACGCCGCCCCACTCCCGGCCGGTACGCACGTCCTCGGTGCCGGCAAAGGACAACACGCTGTCGTTCACCGCGCGGCGCGAACCCTGCGCCGAATAGGTCAGGTTGTCGCCGATCTCCCCGCGCCAACCCACGCCACCGACGATGTTCTGCTGCTGGAAACCCACCGGCGTGCTGCCGATGTCCGCCGAGAAACCGCCATTGCGGTAGCTCACCGCCACGCCCACGCCGCTGTCGTCCTGGCTCAGGCGGCGCGAAGCGGTGCCGCTGGCCGCCATCGAATACAACGCATCACGGAACTGCACCGGCGTCTGCGTGGCTGCCGCGCTCTGCGAGAGCACCAGCAACTGCGCCTGGCTGGCAGCGTCCAGGTCGCCGCGCAGCGAAGGATCGTTGAGCACCTGCGTGGCGATCGCGCCGATGCTCAGCGTGGAGAGGTTGTTGGACAGCAGGTACTGCGAGAGCGGCTGCGCGTACAGCGCGTCGAGCGCCGCCTGGCGGCGCTCGGCGGCGGTGTCACCTTCGGCCTCGTTGTAGAGCGTCTGGAAATCGCCATTGGCCACCGCCGCTTCGTAGATGTAGTTGCGGGTGGCGGCGTTGTCGCCGGTGGTCAGCAGGCCCTGGTAGAGCGTGGTGCCCACCAGGTTGTCGATCTGCGTGGGATCGGTGGCCAGCGCGTCGGAGATCGCGGCTGCCGGGCCGCCGCCGAAGCGGCTGGCGACGTTGTAGTCGACCGGCACGGCGCCGGCGTCGACCAGCGTCGGGGTCAGGCTCACGCCCAGCTTGCCATCGCCCACGGCGAAATCGGCCTGTACCGGCATCTCGATGTCGTCGAGCTGGCCCAGGCCGGATTCGCCATCGCGCGCGCGGTAGATCGCGCCACCGGCAATCTGGCTGCTGTTGTCGGCCTGCACTTCGCGCAGTTCATCGAGCACCGTGTTGCCGCTGCGACGCGGCGGCAACGACTGCGCACGCGCTTGGCCGCCGCGGCCGATCGGCGCGGCCCCCATCGGGGCAGCGCCACTGGCATAGGCCGGCGCAGGCACGCGGGCGCTCTGCCCCGGGACCGGCAGGGTGGCCAGCATCGGCGCGGAGGAAGCACTCACCGGCGGCGGCAGGTCGCCGTCGCCCACGTAAGCACCGGGGCTCGGCGGCGGCACGTAGGCCGGCGCAGGCACGGACGCCGCATAGGCCGGCGCGGCGGCGTAGGTCGCTGCGGGCGCGGCCGGGTATGCCGTCGGCGGCAACGTGGCCGGATACGGCGTGGCATCGGACAGCACCGCCGCCGAGCCGCGCATCGGGCCGGTCATGCCGGCGAACGGATTGAGCGGGCGGGCAGCCGATGCATAGGCAGCCGGACCACGCGCGCCGGGCAGGCCGTTGTCGAATTGGCCAGCGTCGCGCTGCTGCGCGGCCAGCGATGCACGGAAATACTGCTCGGCCTTGCGGTTCTTGCCGGCTGCGCGATACACGCGACCGGCCGCGGCGAGCACGTCGGGCGACTGCGGCGCCTGCGCCAGCGCGCGCTGCAGGTACACCTCGGCGCTGTCCAGGTCCTGCTGCGCGGCAGCGCTGTTGGCCGCGGCGACGAGCACGTCCAGGTCGTTGGGCTGGCGCTGCAGGATCTGCTGGTAGATCACCAGCGCCTGGCGCTGGTCGCCGGCACTGGCGTACAGCCGCGCCAGCGCGGACAGCGCGTCGGTATCCTGCGGCTGCTGGGCCAGGATCGGCGCCAGCGCGTCGTAAGCACCTTCCAGGTTGCCCAGCTCGCGCAAGGCATCGACCTGCCGCAGCACGTAGCCGCTGCGCAGCGCCTGGTAGCGGCGCAGCTGCTCCGGCGTCATCGTGGTGTCGTGCAGTTGGCGCAGCACGGCGGACAGCTCGGCGTCCTGGTGCGCGCGCAGCAGCACGCCGGCGTACTGCAGGCGCTGTTCGGTTCCGGGAGTGCCCGTGGTGACCAGGCGTTGTGCCAACGTCAGCGCGCGCGAGGAATTGCCGCTGTCGGCCCATGCCCCGGCCAGCGCGGCCAGCAGCTGCGGGTCGTCGATCTGGTCGCCCAGCGCCGCCTCGGTGCGCGACAACAGCGCCTGCGCCTCGCCGGCGCGGCCCTGTTGCTGCAGCCCGCGCGCGGCGCGCGCCTGCTGCTCGACCCAGGCGATGTTGCGCAGGCGCGTCATTTCCGGCGTCCGCGACGCGGCGGGAATCCGCTCGAGGCTGGCATACGCCGTGCCCCAGTCGCTGGTTTCCTGCGCATACAGCGCGTTGGCGTACTGCGCCTCGGGGGTGTCGCCGTGCACGGCGAGCAGGCCATCCATCACGCTGCGCGCCTGGTCGGGACGGCCGGCCTGCAGGTAGAGGCGGGCCAGGTCCAGTCGAATCCAGGGGTCTCCCGGGCGCTCGACCATCGCGCCTTCCAGTTCGGTTTGCGCGGTGACGGCATCGCCGGCTTCCAGGGCCTGCTGCGCCTTGGCGCGCTGCACGTTGGAGCGCAGCATCGCTTCGCCGCCGGCCTGCTGCCGCTGCGCAGCCGGCAGGCGATTGAACAGGTCGGTGGCTTCCTGCATGCGGCCCTGGCGGCTGTACAGCGCGACCAGGCCCTGCAACGCCGCGGAATTGTTCGACTCCAGCGAAAGCGCCTTGCGGAAGCTCGCTTCTGCCGCCTGCGCGTCGCTGCCGGTCTGCAGGTTGCCCAGCGCGGCGTAACCGGCGGCTTCGCTTGGCTGCAGGTTCACTGCTGCCTGGGCCAGACGGGTCGCCTCGGCGATATCGCCGCGCTTGCGTGCCGCTTCGGCCTGCTGCAACTGCAGCCAGTAGCGCGCACTGTTGTAGGCGCTGTTCCATTTGCCGTTCGCGGCGGCGGCCGGGCGCAGCAGTTCCTGCGCCTCGGAAAAGCGCTGCTGGCGCAAGCGCACCGAGCCCAGGCCACCCAGCGCTTCGCTGTCGCGCGGACGCGCGCGCAGCACCTGGGTGAAGCGCTGCTCGGCGGTGGCGAGATTGCCGGCGTTGAGCGCCTTGAAGCCTTCGCCCAGCGCCACGCCCTCCACGTCCTGCGCGGTGGCCGCGGTACGGCGCTCGCGCAGCTGGTTGAGCTTGGCGGCCACTTCGGCGTCGTTCGGATTGGCGTTCAACCACGCCTGGTACAGATCCGCATCGCCTTGGCCAGCGTTGAGCCACAGCAGGGCCTGGCGCCAGCCATTGCGTGCCGGGCCACCGATATCGGCGCGCGTGCTCAGCGTACGCAGCTGGGCGATGCCCTCGCGGCGGGTCGGCTCGCGATAGGTCAGCACCTGCGCGAGCGCGAGTGCCACGCCGGCGTTCTCCGGCTCGCTGGCCTTGAGCCGGGTGAGCCCGTCACGGGCCTTTTCCCAGCCCTGCGGCGTGCCGGCCAGCGACTGGTAGTACTCCAGCGCCACGTTGGAAGGCGGCGCCTTGCCGTTGAAACTGGCTTCGTATTCGCGCACGGCTTCGACGTAGCGCCCCGCGGCCGCCGCACGACGCGCGCTGGCCAGGTGCGGGTCGCTGCCACCGCCCGCCGCACTGGCGTTGCCGCCGATCACCAGGCGCAGGCGCTGGGCCTGCGGCGAGTTCGGGTGCGCGGCCTGCAGCTGCGCCAGGCGCTTGCGTGCGTCGGCGCTCTTGCCCTGGGCGAATTCGATCTGGCCCAGCCCGAGCAGCGCATCCGGCTGGTTGGGATCGATGTTGAGCAGCTTGCGCCAGGTATCGGCGGCAAGGTCATCGCGCCCCTGGTCATGCCAGTAGTTGCCCTGGTTGACCAGTTGCTGGGTCGCGTTCTGTGCGTGCGCCGGCGTGGCCAGCAGGCACAGTTCGATCATCCCGGCGAGGTAAAGCGGCTTCAGGTTGTGGCGGAGCATGGTTTCAGTCTCCAGGCAGGCAGCAGGCGCCCGTCTGCGGCAAAACGGTAACGGTTTTCGAGCCAGCCCTGGCCGAACAGCACCAGGTTGCGCTCGTAGTAGGGCAACGCATTGGCCGCAGCCGCGTTGGCGGCGGGAATGCGCTGTTGCTGGGTCTTGAGCAGCGCGCCCTCGCCGAGCGCGCTCAGGTAGGGCAGCAGGGCCGCGGCGAAGCCCACCGGCGCGTTGCCGGTGCCCACGCCACGCTGCACGTCGATCTTCTCGGCGAACGTGCCCTGCGCGCGCAGCATCTGCGCCGGGCCGGAGAGGTCGCGCAGCAGGTTGGCGCGCAGCGGGTCGGCGCGGTCCAGCATGCCGGCCCACAGGTACACGCGGATCGCGTCGTAGCTGCCCAACGGCCCCTTGGCCGGATCGATGGCGAACGCGCGCCCGTCCCAACCGATCCAGTCGGCGGCGAAGCCCACCGGCGCGCTGCCGGAAATCATCCGCGCGCTGCCGGCAATCATCGACCGCCACGGGCCCTTGGGGTCGGCCGAGGCGAAGCGCCGCAGCAACTGCAGCGGCACGTAGGAAGGATTGAACGTCCAGCGCGTGCCGGCATGGAAACCGGCGCGACCGGGCAGCAGCATCTCGCCCAGTCCCGGCACTTTCGCCACCACCTGTTCGCGCACCAGCTGCAGCTTGCGCAGGCCCGCGCTCACGTAGCCGGCGCGGCCCCACAGCCGTCCGGCTTCGAGCAGGCAATAGGAAATCCACAGGTCCGAATCGGTGGCGTTGTTCTCGTCGAGCACGCGCCATTGGCCGTCGGCCGCGCGACCCCACAGCCACGCCGGCAGCATTTCGTACGGCCGGCCGTCCATCAGGTTCTGGCGAGTCCAGCCCAGGATGCGTTCGAACAGCGGCTGGTCGTTGTTCACCAGCGCGAAGAACAGCCCGTAGGACTGCCCTTCGGAGGTGCTGCGCTGGTCGGGCGTGGCGAAATCCACGACCCGTCCGTCCGGCTGGATGTGCTTGGCCGAGAACGCCTGCCAGTACGGCCAGCCCGGCGCCGACGGGCACGGCGGCAGGCTCACCGCCCCTGCCCGCTGCACCATCGCGCCTGCGGCCAACGCAAGCGCGCCGCCGAGCCAGCGGCGGCGCGCGGGATCGCGCGGGGGCGAGCCTTGCGTCACTTGCCGCGGCCCTCGCGCAAGCGAATGGCCGAATGCAGGCGCAGCAGCACGCGCGCAGCCAGGGCCAGCAGCAGGCACAGGACCACGACCGCCACGCCGAGCCAGATCGGGTGGTTGGAGAAATACCAGCGCAGCCAGGTCGGCAGCGGCAGGTGGCCGATGTAATACGTCTGGTTGCCTGCCAGGCTGGTGACCTTGTCGTCCTGCAGCAGCACCACGCTGCCCTGGAACTTGGCCAGCCGCACCGGGTCGGCCCAGGCCTCGAACAGGCGCGCCAGGTTGGCCGGGTCGTCGGCCTGCAGCACCACCACGCTGCGGTCGCGATCCAGCGGCGATTGCAGGCCCATCAGCAGCACGTCGTTGGGCTGCGGATTGACGCTGACCTCGGCGGTGGTCGGCAGGTCGGTGCGGCGCGCGTCGAAGGACAGGAACCCCGGCAGCTTGTCGAGCAGCCAGTCGCTCAAGCGGAAGCGGCGGCCGTTGGCGCCCTCGCCCACCGGCAGGTACTGCGCCCACTCGCGCAGCAGCGGCTGGGTAGACGGCGAGCCGAGCACGATCAGGTCGCGATCGGCGTCGCGCTGCTTGGCCTCCGCCGGCGTGGCCAGCGTCACGCGCAGGGTCGGATAGCCCGTCGCCGCGCCGAGCTTGCCGAGCAGGTTGAGCACGTTGCCGAAGTCGGTTTCGCTCGCGTTGTCCGGCAGCACGATCGCCGATTCGGACAGGTCCGCCAGGCGGGTGAACGGGAAGCCGGCATTGCCGAACGCGGCCAGGTTCGGCATCGCCATGTAGTGCGGGAACGACCGCAGGTCGATGCTCGAATCGCCGTCGATCGCCCCCGACACGTCCGGGAACGTGTTCTTGCACGCCTCGGCCTGCGGGCGGTCGAAGAAGTAGTGGAAGCGCAGCTGGCTGTTGGCCGAGAACGTGCCGGTCGGGAGCTCCAGGTCCTGGCGGATCGGCATCACGCCGCGCTCGCCCAGGCCGCGCCACCAGCGCAGCGGCAGCGATTCGGCGTACGGGTGGCCGTTCAACGGCAGCGTGGTGACGAAGTTGTCGTTGATGCTGATGTTCAGCGCCGACTGGTCGTTGGCCTCCGGCACGGTGTAGCGGTACTTCAGCGACACCGGGATACCGTCGCTGCGCCACACGAACAGGTCCGGCGGCAGTTGCAGGCCGACGCGGATCAGGTCCGGGTGGTAGCCGGTGACGTTCAGCCGCTCCGGGCGGTCCACCAGCTCGCGGAAGTACACCGGGCGCTCGCTGCTCACCCACTTCGGCGCGTCGTAGGGCTTGCGCGCCTCGGGCTGCGCGAGGTCGCCCACCTGCGCCACCGCGCCGGTCAGCGGCGCGCGCAGCGCCAGCGCGGTGGCGGCCTTGGCCAGTTCGCCGGCATTGCGGCCGAGCACCAGCAACAGCTTGGCGTTCGGGTCGGTCGGGTGGCTCATGATCGCCACGGTCGGGCCGTGGATGTCCGGCAGCGAACCGCCCACGCCGGCCAGCAGCGTCGGCAGCGTATCGGGCGTGGCGAACACCACCGTGTTGCCCGACGCCGGCAGCGTGCCGGTGGATACCGGGAAGCTGGCGCCGCGATAACCGGCCAGCGCGCCGAACCACGAGGACACGATGCCGGCCGCCTGTAGCGTGGCCATGTCCGGCCGCTGCGCGAAGTGGAACGGCAGGCTCAACGGGCGCACGTCGTGTTCGTCGAAGAACGGCACCGGCAGCATCGCCAGGTTGTCGGCCAGTGCCACCGGCGTGGTGGTCAGGCTCAGCGTGCTGTTGGCCGCGTCCACGTTCGCCCACAGGCTGGTGTGGTCCGGGTCTTCGCAGTCGCGCGTGTAGTGGCCGATCAGTTCCAGGTTGATCTGGTTGTAATCGGACACCACGCGCGGGTCGATCGGGATGTCGGCGCTCAGGGCCTTGCCGGCGTCGGCCTGCGGCGTGGGCAGGGTCGCCACGGTCACGCCGTTGACCGTCACCTTCAGGTGCGAAAGGTCAGGCAGCAGCGCGGGCGAATAGCTGTAACGCAGGTGCAGCTGGGCGGCATTGACCAGTTCATCGGTGCGCACGCCGAACGGCACGCCGGCATTGCCATGGATGCCGCGCAGGGTGATTTCGTAGTCGATGCCGAGTTCGCGCAAGGTCTGCGTGCGCGTGTTCGCCGACGCCGGCGGCGCGACCGGTACGTCCGGCGTGCCGGCCACCGCAGGCACGGCCTGCGGATTCTGCGCGGCGGGGTCCTGGGCGGGCGCAGGCGTCGGCATGGGCTGCGCGCAGGCCAGGCCCGCGGCCACGGTCAACAGGCAGGCGGCGGTGGCGGATACGAGTCGCATCGGGATCATCTTGTCCAAAAGAGGAACGACGGATACGGGCATGCTCACGCGCCCTCTTCATGGCCGACGGGCTTGAAGCCGCGCCGCAGGCTGCTCAGGCTGTGCTGGCCGAGGCGACGGAAGCCGCGCATGCTCGCCCCGAGCACCTGGCCGACCGAACGCAGGAACGAATCGCGATCGTGCTGGCCCCATTGGCCCAACCACAGGTCGGCGCGCGCGAACGTGCAGGCGACCAGCCAGCGCTCCTGCTCCAGGTCCATCTGCGCGAATTCGATGCTGATCTGGCCGTCGCGGTCGTGCCGCACGATGGCCGGCAGCGGCTGCTCCACGCCACGGTGGCGCAGGCCGATCTGCACGCCCAGGCCCGGTTCGATCGGCTGCGGCTGGTCCAGCCGGATCGCCATGCCGCCGGTGGAGAAGTTGATCGTCCGGCCTTCCAGCAGCGTGCCGTCGGGCAGGCGCACGCTCACCGGTGCATCCAGCGGCACGCGGTGCGAGCGGCGCACCTGGCGCGTCTCGCTGGCGGTGGCGATGGTCGCGCCCAGCAGGAGCATGTTGTAGACCGTCCAGCCGAGGTTGAACCAGATGGTGTGCAACTCGCCGGCATCGCTGGCGAAGCTCCAGCGCATGATGCCGGCGGCGATGCCGGCCATGTTGAGCACCAGCAGGAACAGGTAGGGCTTGGCGATCTGCGAATCGAAATAGCCGCGCTGGACCAGGCCACCCTTCGGCGTCACGTTGAACTTGCCGAGCTTGGGATTGATGAACGACACCAGCGTGGGGCGCAGGATGTACCACGCCAGCGTGGTCTCGTAGACCTCGTTCCACAGCAGGTGGCGATACTTGCCCTGCACGCGGATGTTGGTCAGGTTGGCCTGGAAGATGTGCGGCAGTGCGTAGGCCAGGATCATCAGCGCCGAGGCATGGATGACATGCGCGCCGAAGAACAGGAAGGCCAGCGGCGCGGTGAGGTAGATGATGCGCGGCAGGCCGTAGAAGAAGTGCAGCATCGCGTTGAGGTAGCACAACCGCTGCGAGATCCGCAGGCCCTTGCCGAACAGCGGGTTGTCCAACCGCGCGATCTGCGCCATGCCGCGCGCCCAGCGGATGCGCTGGGCCACGTGGCCCGACAGGCTCTCCGTCGCCAGGCCGGCGGCCTGCGGGATCGCCAGGTAGGCGCTGCGATAGCCCTTGCGGTGCAGCTTGAGCGCGGTATGCGCGTCCTCGGTCACCGTCTCCACCGCCACGCCGCCAATCTCGTCCAGCGGGCCGCGCTTGATCACCGTGCACGAACCACAGAAGAAGGTCGCGTCCCACTGGTCGTTGCCGTCCTGCAACAGGCCGTAGAACAGCTCGCCCTCGTTGGGCACCTTGCCGTGCGTGCCGAGGTTGCGCTCGAACGGATCGGCGGAGAAGAAATAGTGCGGGGTCTGCACCACCGCCAGCTTGGGGTCGCGCAGGAACCAGCCCATCGCCACCTGCAGGAAGGAGCGCGTGGGAATGTGGTCGCAGTCGAAGATGGCCACGTACTCGCCCTTGGCCTTCTTCAGCGCGGCATTGATGTTGCCGGCCTTGGCGTGGAAGTTGTTGGTGCGGGTGACGTAGTGCACGCCCACCTGCTCGCAGAACTCGCGGAACTCCGGCCGGCGGCCGTCGTCGAGCACGTGCACGTTGATCTTGTCCGACGGCCAGTCCATCACCGTGGCGGCCAGCACGGTGGTGCGCACCACCGACAGGGGCTCGTTGTAGGTGGGGATGAACACGTCCACCGTGGGCCAGTCGCGCTGGTCCGCCGGCAGCGGCACCGGCTTGCGGTTCAGCGGCCACAGCACCTGGAAGAAGCCCAGCACCAGGATCACGAAGGCGTACAGCTCGGCTCCCACCAGGCCCAGGCCCAGCACCAGGTCGACCACGCCCCCCACGCCCATCGTCTCGGTCAGGCGCCACCACATGTAGCGCGAGGACACGGCCAGCGACATGCCCATCATCATCAGCACGACCACCCGCCCGCCGCGGCGGCGCAGGAACAGCGCCACCACGAACAACACGGCCGAGAAGATCATCTGCTGGGCCACGTCCATCGGCACCGCCACCACGAACACCAGCAGCAGCGCGCCCAGCAGCCAGAGCGTCCAGGTCGCGAGCCTGGGCAACAGCGTGCCGGGACGCGGCGCGGTGGCGATACTCATCAATCGTTCCTTATGACAGCATCCGTGGCGCGCGCTCGCGCCGATCTTTCAGTCCACCGGACCCGGGCCCGGCCTGCCGCATCAGCGGCCGAACATGCGCCGCAGCGGCCCGGCCGCCACCGGCACGGCATCGGCCTGCAGCAGGCGCTGGAACAACGCGTCCAGTTCGTTTGCCGGTGCACCGGCCGGACGCGGCGTTACCTGGACCTGCACCGGTGCCGTCTCGGTCCGCAGCGGCCGGATCGAGGCCAGGATCGGCGGCGAGGGCGGCGGCGGCACCGGCAATGCCGGCGGCTCGGCCGCGCCTTGCGCCGCCTTCGCTTCGGGCACCTTCACCGGTTCGACCGGCGCTTCGGGCGCGGCCACGACGCGCGGCTCGCGGGCCGGCAACTTGCCTGGCACGAAATCGCGGTACTCGTCGGCCCCCTTGCTGCCCAGCCGGGCGAACAGGCGGTCGACGTCGTCGAAGGCCTCTTCCTGTACTTGCTTGTTCTTGTCGTTCATTGCTGTCCCCAATGATCTGTACCGTGCCTACACCGCCCGCGCCAGCCGCAGCCGGCGCAGGTCCGGCATCGGCGGCCGCTCGGCGCTCACCGCCAGCCCCGCCAGCATCCCCAGTTGCTGGAACCACCCTTCGTACACCCCCGCCAGGAAGCCGTCGCTCCAGTCCATGCCGGTCAAGGCCACGGCAAGCGGCGGGGCGGCGTGGTTGATCTCCACGCTGCCGGCCTGCTCTTCCATGCGGCACTGGCCCCATTCGACCTCGCTCCAGATCCGGTTGGCCGCGGCCTCGACCTCGCCGAGCGCCACGCATTCGCCGATGGGATGGCGCAGGGCGAAGCGACGCCCGATCCGGGCCATCAGGGTGGCCAGCTCGTGGTCGGGGAGTTCGGCGGCGAACTCCTCGGCCAGGGCACGGACGAAACCGAGCCACTGCCGGGAACAGCCGCGGGCGCGAAACAGCGTTGAAGGATCGAACGAAGTCATGCCGGAACCGTGCTGCGTGGGGTGCACCGGGCATCATGCCCCCGGTGCAGGTCAAACATATGCAAGCGCGGTGCCAAACACGACGCTGTGCAGTGCACAATTGAGAATTCGATCGCACTTTACCCGATCGGCTTGCGAAAAATCACCTGGACAGGCCGCAGTGCGGCAAAAACCGCCGCTGCGCGTCACCCCTTTTCGGGGGCGTCCTCGACCTCGAACACCTGCCGCAGGTAGCGCAGGTACCCGGGGTCGTCGCACATGCTCTTGCCGGGCGAATCGCTCAGCTTGGCCACCGGTTGTCCATTGCAGCGGACCATCTTGATGACGATCTGCAGCGGTTCCGGGCCCAGGTCGTTGGTCAGGTGGGTGCCGACGCCGAAGGAAAGCCGGCAGCGCCCCTTGAAGTGGTCGAACAGCTGCATGACCTTCTCGATGTTCAGCCCGTCGCTGAACACCAGCACCTTGCTCCGCGGGTCGACGCGGTGCTGCTGCAGATGGTCCAGCACGCGCTCGCCCCACACGAACGGATCGCCCGAGTCGTGGCGCATGCCGTCGAACAGCTTGCAGAAATACAGGTCGAAGTCGCGCAGGAAGGCATCCAGGCCCACCACGTCGGACAGCGCGATGCCCAGGTCGCCGCGATACTCGCGCGCCCACGATTCCAGTGCCGCGACCTGCGAATCGCGCAAGCGCGGGCCCAGCGCCTGGAAGGCCTGCAGGTACTCGTGGGCCATGGTCCCCAGCGGGGTCATGCCGTAGCGGCGGGCGAAGTACACGTTGCTGGTGCCCACGAAGCGCTCGCCCCAGCCCTCGCGCAGCAGCGGCAGCATCTCGCCGTGCCACTGCCGGGAATAGCGGCGGCGGGTGCCGTAGTCGGCCACGCGGCACTCCTCGTAGCCGGGGGCCGCCAGCCGTG
Source organism: Pseudomonadota bacterium (assembly GCA_023386795.1). GTDB lineage: Bacteria > Pseudomonadota > Gammaproteobacteria > Xanthomonadales > Xanthomonadaceae > Stenotrophomonas_A. Next base: position 6,657 of record JAEWJB010000178.1, on the reverse strand, counting down.
CGATCTTCGCTTGCAGGCGGCGCCGGCCCTCCTCGAAATCCGGCTGGCTGGTATTGCGGAACCACACCTCGTTGATGATCGCCAGCAGCGGCACTTCGAACAGGATCGTGTGCAGCCACGGCCCGCGGATGATGAGCTCGATCTCCCCTTCGACCTCGCGCGACGGGCGCAGCGTGAGGTACTTGCGGTCCAGGTGGAACAGGCCGAGGAAATCGACGAAGTCCGGCTTGATGAAGCGCATCGCGCGCAGGTAGGCCAGCTCGTCGGGCTGGAAGCGCAGCTCGCACAGCAGGTCGATCTCGGTGGAGATCTCGTCGATGTAGCGCGCCAGGTCGATGCCGGGCGTGCGGCACTTGAAACGGTATTCGACCTGCGCACCGGGGTGCTGGTGCAGCACCGCCTGCATCATGGTGAATTTGTACAGGTCGGTGTCGAGCAGCGAGGTGATGATCATGCGGGGATTATGGCGCGACCGGCGTGTGCGTGCTGCCTGCCCGCCGCGCCGCTACCCGGCTTGGCGCATCAGGCGCGGCACCTGGGCGGCCGCATGCGCCCAGATCGCCAGCCACACCCCGGCGCGTACCGGCCAGCTGCGATGCGGCGCCTCGAACTTGCGGAAGTAGCGCCACAGCCCGCGATGCTTGTGCCATTCCACGAAGAACGGCCGCGAGCGGCTGGAGACACCGCGCAAGTGCACTACGCGCAGGTCGTTGGCCACCGCCACCGTCGCGCCGGCCTGGCGAGCGCGGCGGCACAGGTCCAGGTCCTCGGCATGCAGGCGGTAGCCGGCGTCCCAGCCCCCGATGCCATCGAACAGGCTGCGCGGCATCAGCATCAGCGCACCGGACAGGGCCTCCACCGGCTGCAGGGCCTGCGCCGGGTCCGCCGGCACGGCCAGCTGCGCGCCGCGGCGCGGGGCACGCAGCATCGCGGCGAAGTCCGGGTCGCGACGACGCACCGCGCCATCGGGCTCGCCGTGCTCGTCCACCTGCTCCACGCCCAGCAGCGCGGGCTTGCCCAGCGCTTCGGCGCGCGCGCGCAGCTGGGCCAACGTATCCGGCGCCACCATCAGGTCCGGGTTGATGAACACCAGCCACGGTGCCCGCGAATCCGCCGCCCCCTGGTTGCAGGCGGTGGCGAAGCCGGGGTTGTCCGGGTTGGCGATGAAGTGCACGCGCGCATCCTCGATGGCATGGCGCTGCACGACGTTGAGCGTGTCGTCGTCCGAATCGTTGTCGACCACGCGGATCTCGGCCACGTCGGCGGCTGCGCGCAGGCGCGACAGGCACTCGTCGATGGTGGCCGCGCTGCGGTAGGTCACCACCACCGCGGCGATGGCTGCATTCATTCCTCTTTCCCCCGGGAGTCGCCGAACAGGTCACGCTGCGGCATGGCGACCGGCGTGCCCTGGTAGATCCGTTGCAGGTGCGCGCGCATCGCCGCGAGCGGGTCTTCCATCAAGAACCCCGCCAGCCGCGAATGCCAGGCTGGCCAGCGCGTGGCCAGTGCATCCATGTCGCCATCGGCGGGCACGCCCTCTTCCTCGCGCGCGACGAACGCGGTCTCGCACAGCACATTGCGCCAGCCGAGGCCGGCCATGCGCAGGCTCAGGTCGATCAACGCGGCGTACCACGCGCCGTAGCTGCTGGCATCCAGCCCGCCGGCTCGCTGGCGCGCACTGCCGCGCAGCGCCACCGCGTGGCAGATGGCCGCCGGCAACTCCGGGTGCAGTGGTGGCATCGCGGCGCAGGCGGTGGCCAGGCGTTCGGCATCGTCCGGCAGCGGATTGATCTCCCCCAGCCGCGGCCACGCTGCCGCCTCGCCGGCGTTGCTCCATGGCGTGGCGCTGGCGATGGCGGCATCGCGGGCAAAACATGCTTCCAACTGGCGCAACCAACCGGGCAGCGGACGCGCCTGCGAAGACAGCACCACGACGTCGGCGCCGCCACAGGCGCGGAGCATTTCGTCCAGGTGCGCGACCTCGCCGATCGGACGTTCGCGCCGCGTGTAATCGGCCTGCAACCGGGTCCGTGCCAACCAGGCTTCGATCACCGCCACGCCACGCGGGCCGGCCTGCGCATCGTCGGCCAGCCATACCGGCGTGCCGGGTGGCGTACCCGTCTCCAGCGCGCCGAGGCAGGCGTCCAGCGCGCGGTCGTCGGTGCCGACCGGCAGCAGGACGATGGGCGTGGCGCCGCTCATGGCTTGGCGGGCGTGTACAGCGGTTCCAGTGTCCTGAACTTGCGGCCGTACTCGTCGTTGAACCGCACGGCCTCGTTGGCGTCCTTCACGATGGTCGGGGTGATCAGCACGATGACTTCCTGCCGCGTCTCGTTCTGCGTCTTCTTGCCGAACAGCGCGCCGACCACCGGCAGGCGGCTGAGGAACGGCACCCCGGACGAGCCGTTCTCGTCCTGGTCGCTGATCAGGCCGGCCAGCATGATGGTGTCGCCACTGCGCACCGCCGCCTCGGTGTGGACGCGGCGGGTGTCGATGGGCGGATTGCAGGTGGACTTGGTGGGATCACAGCTCGCCGGCGTCGCGCCGGCCGAGCTGACCTCCTGCACGATGTCCAGGAACACGGTGCCCTCGCGGGTCACGCGCGGCCGCACCTTGAGGATCACGCCGGTATCCAGGTACTGCACCTGGCTGTAGGTGCTGTCCGAGCCCAGTCCGGTGTTCACCGACACCGAGTTGATCGGCACCTTGGTGCCCACGTTCAACGTCGCCTCGGCGTTGTTGCGCACGAACACCGACGGCGTCTGCAACAGGCGAACGTCGGTGACTTCATCGAGCGCGGAGATCACCGCGGCCGCATTCTTGCCCAGGAACGTCCAGCCCAGGCCACCGCTGCCGATGGTGCCGGAGATATCGCCCCAGATGCTGCGCCCCAGTGCGCTCGGCAGGCCCGCGCCGCCTTCGCTTACCGGCGCGTCCACGGCATTCTCGAAATACCAGTTCACGCCGTAGCTGAGCTTGCCGGTGAGCTTCACTTCGGCCACCTGCGCCTCGATGTGCACCTGCATCGGCATGGTGTCGAGCTTCTCGATCACCTCGCGGATCGAGCGCCACGCCTGTGGCGAGGCACGCACCAGCAGGGTGTTGGTTTCCTCCACCGCCGAGACGCCGACGCGGTCGCCTTCCACTTCCAGCGTCACGCTGCCGTTGCCGCTCTGGCGTGGCGAGAGGGCGAAATCGCCACCGGTGCCGATGCCGCTGCTGCCCGTGCCACCGGCACCGCCGTAACCGGTGCTGCCGTTCGACCCCAGGCTGCTGCCGGCATCGCGCCCCAGGCTCGCCGAGTCCAGCGTATCGCCCAACTGCATCGACGTGGCGCCCGGCGCGAGCGAGGCGTTGTCGCTGCCGCCGCGCGTGCTGGCGCCGAACACTTCCGCCAGTCGGTCGGCCAGCTCGCGCGCTTTGATGTATTTCAGCTCGTACGAGAACAGCCGCGGCGCTCCGCCGGCGCTGTCGATGCGCTCCAGCCACTGCTGGATCTGGTCCAGGTAGCGCGACTGCGGCGTGATCACCAGCACCGCGTTGGCGTTCTCCAGCGGCATGAAGCGGAACATGCCCGCGCTGGGCGTGCCGCTCTTTTCGCCGAAGACTTTCTCCAGGTCTGCCGCCACGTCCTGCGCCTTGCCGGACTGGATCGGGAACACGCCCACCGACATGCCCGACAGCCAGTCGACATCGAAGATTTCCACCGTGCGCAGATAGTTCTCCAGCTCCGCCCGCGTGCCGCCCAGGGTGATGACGTTGCGCGAGCCATCGGTGCCGACGATGGCGTTGGGCCGTGCATAGGGCTCCAGGATCTTCTTCATCTCGCTGGCCGAGATGTAGCGCAGTGGCACCACGCGCACCTCGAAGCCGCGCGCGTTGGCCGCCGGTGCGGTGCTCGGCGCCACGGTACCGGCCAGCGCCTGGTCGGCGGGCACGATGTTGTAGCGGCCGCCGCTGTACACCATGCGCGCGTTGTTCCAGCCCAGCACCATCTCCAGCAGGTTCAGCGCCTGCGCCGGCGACACCGGCTTGGGCGTGGCCAGCGTCACCGTGCCCTGCACGCCGGGCGCGATGACGTAGTTCTGGCCCAGCATGTCGCCGAGGATGGCCTTGACCACCGCCTGCAACGACTCGCCCTCGAAATTGAACGTCGCCTCGCCGGTGCTGGCGGCGGACAGCGCCGGCGCCGGGCGCGCGGCCGCGCCGCGATTGATGACCTCGCCGCTGCCGCGGCGGATCACCGGCTGCGGGCCGGCATCGGTACCGGCGTCTTGCGTGGCCACCGGCGCGGTGCGCGGGGGCGGCTGGGGCGGCGCGCGGCGCACGTCCGGCGTCGGCGTGCTCGCGCAGCCGGCCAGCAGGCCCAGGAGGAGTGAAATCAGGACAACGCGTGACGTCATGTCGGCACTCTACGGGTTCTTCGGCACGGCGGCATCGCCGGTACGCTGCGGATTCTGTTGCTGCTGCAAGGCGCGGCGACGCGCCTCGATGCGTTCGCGGATCGCCTTGAGCTGGTCTTCGCTGGGGGCCGGCGGCGCGGACGGCGTGCCTTGCGCGGCGGGCACCGGGGTGTTCGCGACCGGCACGACAGGCGCAGCCGCCGAGGGCGGGATGGGTGCAGGGGGGGCCGCGACCGGCATCACGTTCGATGGCGGCGGCGGGCTCTGCGGCGCATTCGCCTGCCCCGCGCCGCGCAGGGCGGTTGGCGCTTCACCGCCGCGGCCGTCGAACACCTGCATGTCCAAGGTGCGCACGCCGCCCGGCCCTTCCACGGTGGCGCTGCGCGGCGACAGCGTGAGCAGGCGCCAGCCGTCCACCGCATCGCCCTGGAGGCGCAAGCGCAGCGAGCGGCCCTGGTCGGTGGTCACCGTGGCCATCTGGAACTGCGGGGTCATCAGCACGCCGGTCAGGCGCAGGCCGGTGGCCTGGCTGGTGTCGCTGCCGCCCAGGAAGAACGGATGCGGGCGCCGGTCTTCGGCGAACACCGGGCGCTGCGCGACGGCGGCGTAGGTGGAGAAATCACCGAGACGACGTGCCGGCGGCGGCGGAATCGCCGGCAATGGCCGCGCTGCGAGCGGTGCATCGTCGGCCGGCAAGCGGCTGCCCATGCCCAGGCCGGCCAGCACCGCGACGGTGACCGCCCACCCTGCGAACACCACCCGCCACCCGGTTCGCATGCCGATCGCATCAGGGCGCATGCGCGACCTCCGGGGCGACTGCGCCAGGGCGCACGTAGCCGGACAGATCGAAGGTCACGTCCAGCCCGTTGCCGCTGTCGCCCGGCGAGAGCGCGGCGCGCTGCGCCAGCACGTTGAGGTTGTCCACGAACAACCCCGGCGTGCCGGATTCGAGCGAGTGCAGCACGCTGGCCAGTTCGGGCGTTCCGCAGCGCAGGCGCACCTGCACGGCCACGCGGGGGAAGCGCCCCTGCAGGTCGGCCGGCAGCGCCGAGCGGTTGCTGATCGCGCAGCTGCGATGGCCGGGGCTGGCTTCCGAAACGACGGCCTCCAGCCGCTGCACCAGGCCGGCGGCCGCCAGCTCGGCGGAAGCTTCGGGCAGGAAACCGGGGCGCGTGGCCAGCTGCGCGCGGGCACGCTGCAGTTGTTCGGCAATGCGCGGGGCTTGCTGCAGTTCAGCCTGCACGCGCTGCGCGCGTTCGTTGGCCGCACGCACGCGTGCCTCGGTGGCCAGCAGCGGCTGCACGAAGAACGGATGCACCAGCAGGCCGTAGACCAGCGCCAGTGCCAGCACCAGCAGCCCCAGCGCCCAGGCGCGCTCGCGCAGGTCGGGCGCACTGTTCATCGCGCTCCTCCCGCAGCGGGGGCCGGCGCGGCCGCGGGTGCGGCCAGCGTGGCGGTGATGGTGAAACGGTCGCGGCCCTTGCCCGCGTCGCTCTGCAATACGCCGGTAAGGGCCGGCTTGCGCCAGGTCGGCGCGCCATCGAGGCGTTCGACCAGCCCGGCGGCTTCATCGCTCAGGCCGATCAATTGCAGCTGGTCGCCTTCCAGCGAGAATTTTTCCAGGTAGGTGCCATCGGGCAGGCGCTGGCTGAGTTCGTTCCACACCTCGATGGCGGCGGGCCGCGCGGCCCGCTGCTGTTCGAAGAAGACGGCGCCTTCGATCAGCGCGGTGAGTTCCTCTCGTTGCATCGCCACCTGGCGCGCGCGCTGGGCATCGGCGCGCACCCGGGCCTCCAGCGCATCGGCGGCAGCCGCGCGATTGTCCAGCAGCCACTGCGCGCCGATCGCCAGCGCGATGAACCCGGTCGCCAGCACGGCCAGGTTCCAGCGTGCCATCGGGTCGCGGCGCACATGGCGTTCGGCCATCGGCAGCAGGTTCACGCGCAGCGGCTGTCCATCGCCATCGCGCACGTCCACGCCGGCCAGCAGTTCGCGCCACGCCGGAGCGATGCCCGCCTCGCCATCCACCACGCGGCGCGGGACCACCACCAGTTCGGCATCGAGCTGCGCATCGCCGTGATGGCCCAGCGCGCGCGCGTCGAACCAGACCTGCTCGGCGGTGAAGGGGGTCTGGCGGTCGATCTCGAAACGCGCCACGTCCTGCAGCCGCGCGGCCGCAGCGGCGGGCAGCCGCAGCGGGCGGCGCAGCGCGGCGCTGGCAGGCAGCAGCCAGTAGCGCGGCAGCGGACGCAGG
>JAEWJB010000027.1 GCA_023386795.1 Pseudomonadota bacterium | reverse complement strand
GTGCAGGTTCTCGAGCCGGCGATCCAGGGCTACGCCTGGGGTTCGCCGACCGCCATCCCGGAGCTGCTGCGTCGCCCGTCCGACGGCACGCCCGTCGCCGAGGCCTGGTTCGGCGCGCACGCGTCGGCGCCGTCGCGGCTCGTCGGGCCCGAGCCCACCACGCTCGACGCGACCATCGCCGCCGACCCCGGCGGCGCGCTCGGCGACGCGGTGGTGTCCCGGTTCGGCGGCGGCCTGCCGTTCCTGCTCAAGCTCATCGCCGCGGAGCGTCCGCTGTCCCTGCAGGTCCACCCGAGCATCGAGCTCGCGCAGGACGGCTACGCCCGTGAGGACGCCCGGGGGGTGCCCCTCGACGACCCGCGGCGCTCGTACCGCGACCGGAACCACAAGCCCGAGCTCGTGTACGCGCTCTCACCGTTCGAGGCGCTCGTCGGGTTCCGCGCCCCGCGCCGCGCCGCCGAGATCCTCGACGGCGTCGACCACCCCACGGCGCGCCAGCTCCACAAGGTGGTCGTCTCCGACCCCACGTCCGCGGGCATGCAGGAGGCCTTCACGCTCCTCGTGAGCGAGGCGACGCGGCCCGGCCCGGACGAGGTGCACGACCTCGCGGACGCGTTCCGCGACCGGCTGCGCCGCGGCTCGCCGTCCCCCCGCACCGACCGCGCCGTGGACCTGCTCGAGCGTGCGTACCCGGGCGACCCCGGGGCGGTCACCGCGGTGCTGCTCAACCCCGTGTCGCTGCGCCCCGGCGAGGCGATGTTCGTGCCCGCGGGTGCCGTGCACGCGTACCTCGAGGGCGTCGCGGTCGAGCTGATGGCCAACTCCGACAACGTGCTGCGTGCCGGGCTGACGGCCAAGCACGTCGACGTTCCCGAGCTGCTGCGCATCGTGGAGTGCGTCGCCGCGCCCCCCATCCGGATCGCGCCGGAGCACGTGTACGACGCGACGGACGTGTACTACGCCCCCGTCGACGACTTCGAGCTCTCGGTGACCCGGCTGTCGGCCACGCGGTGCCGGCTTCCCGGGGGTGGTCCGCGCGTCGTGCTCTGCCTCGAGGGTCGCGCCACGCTGGTGGCGGCGCGGGGCGGCTCGCTCGAGATCGGATCGGGTCAGGCGGCGTTCGTCCCCGCGTCGGACGGCGTGCTCAGCGCTGCGGGCGAGGGACGGGTCGTCCAGGCGTCCGTCCCGTGACGTCGCGCCGGTGGGCGGCGCCGCGAGCGCGCGTCGCGAGCGGCTACCCTCGACGCCCGTGACTCCTCCGATCGTGGCCGTCGTCGGCGGCGGGCAGCTCGCCCGCATGATGGCGGGCCCCGCGACCGCGCTCGGCCTGCACCTGCGGGTCCTCGTCGAGGCGCCGGACGCGTCGGCCGCGCAGGCCGTCGCGGACGCCCCCGTGGGTGCGGCGTCCGACCGTGACGCGGTGCTCGCGCTCGTCGAGGGCGCCGACGTCCTGACGTTCGAGCACGAGCACGTGCCGGCCCCCGTCCTCGAGGCCGTCGCGGCCCGCGGCGTCCCGGTGCACCCCGGCCCCGCCGCGCTGCTGCACGCGCAGGACAAGGCCGAGATGCGTCGCCGGCTCACGGGTCTCGGCGTGCCCTGCCCGCGCTGGGCCCCGGTCGCCGATCTCCCCGACCTCGAGCGTTTCCTCGCGTCCGTCGGGGGCAGCGCGGTGGTCAAGACGACCCGCGGGGGCTACGACGGCAAGGGCGTGCGCGTGGTCCGCGAGGGCGCCGTGCCCGACGACGTGGTCGCGTGGTGCGCCGCCGCGGCCGACGGCACGGGTCCCGCCCTTCTGGCCGAGGAGCTCGTGCCGTTCACCCGGGAGCTGGCCGTGCTGGTCGCCCGCACGCCCTCGGGGCGTTGCGTGGTGTGGCCCGTGGTGGAGTCCGTGCAGCGCGACGGCGTGTGCGCGGAGGTCGTGGCGCCGGCGCCGGGGCTGCACCCCGCGACCGCCGCGCAGGCCGAGGAGGTCGCTCGGACGGTCGCCGACGGGCTCGGCGTCACCGGCGTGCTCGCGGTCGAGCTGTTCGAGGTCGCGCACCCCGACGGCCCGCCGCGCGTGCTGGTCAACGAGCTCGCGATGCGCCCGCACAACTCGGGCCACTGGACCATCGACGGTGCCGTGACCAGCCAGTTCGAGCAGCACCTGCGGGCCGTGCTCGACCTGCCGCTCGGCGACGTCGCCCCCGTCGCGCCGTGGACGGTCATGGTCAACCTGCTGGGCAGCGCGCTCGACGACCCGACCGCTGCGCTGCGCGACGTGCTCGGGGCGGACCCGGGGGCCAAGGTCCACCTGTACGGCAAGACCGTCCGCCCGGGGCGCAAGCTCGGCCACGTCAACGTGTCGGGGGACGACCTGGACGACGTCCGCGCGCGTGCGCGCGCGGCGGTCGCGCGGCTGCGCGGCGAGAGCACCGAGGAGCGTGGGACGAGATGAGCGGCAGCCCCCTGGTCGGCATCGTCATGGGGTCGGACTCCGACTGGCCCGTCATGCAGGCGGCGGCGGACGCGCTCGCCGAGTTCGACGTCCCGGTCGAGGTCGACGTGGTCTCGGCGCACCGGCAGCCGGACAAGATGGTGGCCTACGGCCGCGAGGCCGCCGCGCGGGGGCTGCGCGTCGTCGTCGCCGGTGCCGGGGGAGCCGCGCACCTGCCCGGCATGCTCGCCGCCGTGACGCCGCTGCCCGTGATCGGCGTGCCGGTGCCGCTCGCGCACCTCGACGGCATGGACTCGCTGCTGTCGATCGTGCAGATGCCCGCGGGCGTCCCCGTCGCGACCGTCTCGGTCGGTGGGGCGCGCAACGCGGGTCTGCTGGCGGTGCGGGTCCTCGCGTCGGGCGAGGGGGAGCTCGCCGGGCGGCTGCGTGCCGCGATGCTGGACTTCCAGGACGGGCTGCGTGCCCAGGCCGACGCCAAGGGTGAGCGTCTGCGGGCGCGGGCGACCGGGCCCGGCGTGGGCTTCTCCGCCTGAGGCGGACCGCGGGTCAGAAGCCGGGTCAGAAGCCCGGTGCGCCCCCGACCGGCCCGGGCGGCAGCGAGCCGTCGCGGATCGCGGTGAAGAAGGCCGGGGTCTGGTCGGGATCGAGCAGCACCGTGGAGCCGACGCCCCCGGGGCGGTGGTCCATGCTCGCGATCGGCGGGGTGCCGGTGATCCCGTCCTCGCCGTTCGCGGCGCGGAAGGCCAGGGCGAGGCGTGCCACGTCGACGATGCCGGCGTCCTCGTCGAACGTCAGGGCGCCCGTCCCCGCCTCGACGAGCGCGACCTGCGCACCAGGCCGCAGCGCGAGCGAACCGGGGCTGACCTCGCCCATCACGGCAGCGATGAGCTGGCGCTGGCGCAGCGCGCGACCCACGTCACCCTGCGGGTCGGCCTTGCGCATGCGGGCGAAGGACAGGGCGGCGTTGCCGTCGACGTCGTGGCAGCCGGCCGTCCACACCATGCCGGAGTCCGGGTCGTCGACGTCGCCGTCGTAGCAGAGGTTCACGCCGCCGACGGCGTCGACGAGGTGCGCGACACCGCCCATGCCGATCTCGACGTAGTGGTCGACCGTGAGGCCCGTCAGCCCCTCGACGGTCTGCACGAGCAGCGGGGCCCCGCCCCACGCGAAGGCCGAGTTGAGCTTGCCCGGGCCGTGCCCGGGGACCTCGACGAAGGTGTCGCGCGGCAGCGAGATCATCGCGGTCGGACCGCTCGCCGGCACGTGCAGCAGCAGGATCGTGTCGGTGCGCTGCCCCTCGGTGCCGTCCTCCGCGACCCCCCCGTCGTCACCACGTGCGTCGGAGCCCGCGAGCAGGTACGTCGTGCCGGGGGTGTCGGGCGCGCCGGAGAGCGCGGGCGTGTGCTGCAGCAGGCCGTTGGCCCACACGAGCAGGCCGATGGGCCAGGCGAGCAGCGCCACGGCCACGACCAGCGCGACCAGCCCCGCACGCCGGCGGCGCCGACGCGGGA
>JAEWJB010000010.1 GCA_023386795.1 Pseudomonadota bacterium | reverse complement strand
TCCTCGGGCTGCTCCAGGGTCTGACCGAGTTCCTGCCGGTCTCCTCGAGCGCGCACCTGCGGATCTTCGGGGAGCTCGTGGGCTCCGGCGACCCGGGCGCGGCCTTCACGGCCATCACGCAGCTCGGCACCGAGACCGCCGTCCTGCTCTACTTCCGCCGCGACATCAAGCGCATCGTGCTGGCCTGGTGGGCCGCCCTGCGCGGCGCGTACGGCACGGACTGGCGCTCGCGTGCGGGCATGCCCGCGGGGCAGCCGCAGGACCGGGACGCGCTCATGGCGTGGTTCATCGTGCTGGGGTCGCTGCCCATCGTCGTCCTGGGCCTGGCGTTCCAGGACGCCATCGAGCGCCCGTTCCGGAACCTGTGGCTCGTCGCGCTCACGCTCGCCGGCTTCGCGCTCGTGCTCGGCTGGGCGGACCGGCGCGGCGCCAAGGCCCGGCCCATCGAGGAGCTGACCCCGAAGCACGCGCTCGCGTTCGGCTTCTGGCAGGCCCTCGCGCTCGTGCCCGGCGTGTCCCGCTCGGGCGGCACGATCACGGGCGGCCTGCTCATGGGCTACACCCGCGAGGCCGCGGCCCGGTACTCGTTCCTCCTGGCGATCCCCGCGGTCTTCGGCTCGGGTCTCTACCAGCTCGCCAAGAGCGTCGGCGACTTCGGCCGGGCCGGCACGCCGGGCTTCGGGGCGACGCTCGTCGCGACGCTCGTGGCGTTCGTGGTCGGGTACGTCGTCATCATCGCGTTCCTCAAGATCGTCTCGACGTTCAGCTACGCGCCGTTCGTCTACTACCGCATCGGGCTGGCGCTGCTCGTCGTCCTGCTGCTGCTCACCGGTGTGCTCGAGCCGGTCACCGCGCCCGCGAACGCCTAGCGTCGCGCCCTGCGGACGCCCGGGCGGACGCGTCGTCGTCGGCGGCTAGGCTTCCGGGGTGCTCACCTGGCCCGCGCCCCAGATCCCTCGGCTGCCCGGGACCGGTGAGCCGGTCCGCGTGCTGGACACCGCCACCGGACGGCTCGTCGTGGCCGCCCCCGGCCCGCAGGCCCGTCTGTACGTGTGCGGCATCACGCCCTACGACGCGACGCACCTCGGCCACGCGGCGACGTACGTCGCGTTCGACGTGCTCGTGCGCGCCTGGCTCGACGAGGGCAAGACGGTCACGTACGCGTCCAACGTGACGGACGTCGACGACCCGCTGCTCGAGCGCGCGACGGCCACCGGCGTCGACTGGCGCGACCTCGCCGCGCAGCAGACCGCGCTGTACGCATCGGACATGACGGCGCTCGGCGTCGTCCCTCCCGACGTGTACCGCGGCGTCGTCGAGTCGGTCCCGCAGGTCGTGGCGGCGGTCGAGGCCCTCCTCGCGCGCGGTGCCGCGTACCGCCTGCCCGCCCCGGACGGCGGCGACGACGTGTACGCGGACCTGTCCGCCGACCCCGCCTTCGGCTCCGTCGCCGGGCTCGACCCGGCGACGATGCGAGCGCTGAGCGCCGAGCGCGGCGGCGACCCCGACCGGCCCGGCAAGCGGTCGCCGCTCGACCCGCTGCTGTGGCGCGCCGAGCGCCCGGGCGAGCCCGCGTGGGACGCACCCGTCCTCGGCCGCGGCCGGCCGGGCTGGCACGTCGAGTGCGCGGTCATCGCCTCGGACGGCCTCGGCGTGCCGTTCGACGTGCAGGGCGGCGGGTCGGACCTCGCGTTCCCGCACCACGAGTCGAGCACCTCGCACCTGCGGCTGCTCACCGGTGCGCCGCAGCCCGCAGCCGCGCACGTGCACACCGGGATGGTGGGGTACCAGGGGCACAAGATGAGCAAGTCGCTCGGCAACCTCGTGCTCGTCTCCCGGCTGGTCGCCGACGGCGTCGAGCCGATGGCCGTGCGGCTCGCGGTGCTCGCGCACCGCTACCGGTCGGACTGGGAGTGGACCGACGACGTGATGGCCGCCGCGCAGCAGCGGCTCGTCACGTGGCGGCGTGCCCTGTCCGGCAACGGTGGGCCCGCCGCACAGCCCGTGCTGGACGGCGTGCGCGCGGCCGTCGCCGACGACCTCGACACCCCGCGGGCGCTGGCGGCCGTCGACGCGTGGGCGGCCCGGGCGATCGCCGGCGACGTGCCGTTCGAGGAGGGCGCCCCCGGCGTGGTCGCCCGCACGGTCGACGCCCTGCTCGGCGTGCGGATGTGAGAGGTCAGCCGCCGGTGCCCTTGTCGCGGCGGCGCAGGTAGCGCTCGAACTCCTGCGCGATGGCCTCGCCGCTCGCCTCGGGCAGGTCGGCGGTGTCCTTCGCCTCCTCGAGCTGGCGGACGTACTCGCCGATCTCGCTGTCCTCACCCGCGAGCTCGTCGACCCCGAGCTGCCACGCGGTGGCGTCCTCGGGCAGGTCCGCCAGCGGGACCGGCTCGCCGAGCAGCGCCTCGATGCGGTGCAGGATCGCGAGGGTGGCCTTCGGCGACGGGGGAGCGGCGACGTAGTGCGGCACCGCCGCCCACAGCGACAGCGCCTGCATGCCGCGCGCGGCGGCCTCGTGCTGCAGGACCCCGACGATCCCGGTCGGCCCCTCGTACGTGTTGGGCTCCAGCCCCAGGAGCTCGCGCACGTGCGCGTCCTCGCTCGTCGCGTTGACGGGGATGGGACGCGTGTGCGGGACGTCCGCGAGCAGCGCTCCGACGGTGACGATCGTGCGCACACCGAGCCCTGCGGCGATGTCGAGCAGCTCGCCGCAGTAGCGTCGCCAGCGCATCGACGGCTCGATGCCGTGCACCAGCACGACCTGACGTCCCGAGCGGGGGGTCGTCGCGACGGCGACGGCCGTGGTCGGCCACGTGATCTCGCGCGTCCCGTCGGGCCCCATGCCCACCACGGGCCGGTTCACCTGGAAGTCGTGGTAGTCCTCGGGGTCCAGCTCGTCGACCTGCTCCGCGCCCCACACGTCGTGCAGGTGCTCCAGCGCCGTGGTCGCGGCGCTGCCCGCGTCGTTCCACCCCTCGAACGCGGCGAGCAGAACGGTCTCACGGGCCGGCAGGTCGGGGGATGCGTGCTCGGTCACGTACTCAGACTAGGGCGCGCGCGCCGTGGCGGCCGGGCACCGCGGACCTGCGCGCGCGCCGGGTACGCTCGCCGGACCGCCCCGTCGTCCCCGCGCACCCACCCGGAGCCTGCCCTGAGCACCCTCGCCGACCGCGCCCGCACCGCCCGCGCCGACCA
>JAEWJB010000156.1 GCA_023386795.1 Pseudomonadota bacterium | reverse complement strand
CGACCGCGTGTATGGTCGGGGCGGGGCTTAAGCCGCTCCTACAGGATGGTTTTCGTACGTCGCTGCCTGCCGCTCCTCAGCGGATCACCAGCACCGGTACACCGCTGTGCGTCAGTACTTCGGTGGTCTGGCTGCCGAGCAGCACGCGGCTCATGCCGCGTCGGCCATGCGAGGTCATCACGATGAGATCGCTGCCACACTCCTTGGCCGTGTCGATGATGCCCTCGGCGGCATAGCGGTCCAGCACATGGCGTGGCGTGGCCTGCACGCCCGCGGCGGCGGCCGCCTCGAGCGCCGGCTTCAGGATGGCCTGGGCGCCCTCCTCGCGCTCCTTGCGGTACTCCGGGCTGGCCTCGTAGCCCACGCTCCAGCCCATCGCGTCGTACATGCCCATCGCCCACGGCTCGGACACGGTAACGACATCCACCTGCGCGCCGGTCGCCTTTGCCAATGCCAATCCATGCTGCAGGCCACGCTGGGCCAGTTCTGAACCATCGAGGGCAATCAGAATGCGCTTGTACATGGGCTCGCTCCTGTGCGATCCGTCCGGCGACGGGTTCGGGGTGATTTCACCACTTCCGCCCGCAGAATGCGTTGATCCGGATCAAGGCGGCGTCGCGGACGCCGTCCTGTCTCACGCCACGGTGAGGTTCGCGTACGCCAGCACCAGCCATTTGGCGCCAACTTCGTCGAACTGCACCTGCACGCGCGCGTGCGCGCCGCTGCCCTCGTAGTCGGTGATCACGCCACCGCCAAACTTCGGGTGGGTGACGTTAGCGCCCAGGGCGATCAACGGCGTCTCCATCGCCACCGCGGCCGAAGGGCGTCCGGCGCCGATCGAGGCAGGACGGGATACCTGTACGCGCGGACGCACTTCGTTGAGCAGTTCGCGCGGGATTTCGCGCAGGAAGCGCGAGGGCATGTTGTAGTTGTCCTGCCCGTGGATACGCCGGGATTCGGCGTAGCACAGCAGCAGCTTCTGCCGCGCGCGGGTAATGCCGACGTAGGCGAGCCGGCGCTCCTCTTCCAGCCGCCCGCTTTCCTCCAGCGAACGCGCGCTCGGGAACAGGCCATCCTCCATGCCGGCCAGGCACACCAGCGGGAATTCCAGGCCCTTGGCCGAATGCAGGGTCATCAGCTGCACGCCGTCCTCGCCAGCCTGCGCCTGGCCTTCGCCGGCCTCCAGCGAGGCGTAGGCGAGGAAGGCGACCAGTTCGGTCATGCCTTGGGAACCTTCTTCATCCTCGTCGGGCCGCACAAAGCGCGAGGCCACCGAGACGAGTTCGTCCAGGTTCTCGGTGCGCGATTCCGAATCCAGCCCGCCGCGGCTCTCCTTGGCCCAGTATTCGCGCAGGCCCGAGCGCAGCAGCACATGGTCGATGCGCTCCTTCAACTCCATGCCGCCGGTCTCGGAAGACAGCTGCTGGATCAGGTTGAGGAAGCCAGCCAACGCGTTGCGAGCACGCGCCGTCAACTCGCCCGACTGGGTGCTGAGCATCGACGCTTCCCACAACGACAGCGCGCGGGCGCGCGCCAGCCGGCGCACCTCGTCCAGCGTGCGGTCGCCGATGCCCCGGGTCGGGGTGTTGACCGCGCGCTCGAACGCCGCGTCGTCGTCGCGGTTGGCCAGCAGGCGCAGGTAGGCCAGCGCGTCGCGGATTTCGGCGCGCTCAAAGAAGCGCATGCCGCCATAGACCCGGTACGGCACCTGCTCGGCAATCAATGCTTCTTCGAAGGCGCGCGATTGTGCGTTGCTGCGGTAAAGCACCGCGACATCGCCATAGCTGCCGCCGTCGCGCACCCACTGGCGGGCACGTTCGACCACATAACGCGCCTCATCGGTTTCGTTGTAGGCGGCGTACAGGTCGATCGGGTCGCCCTCGCCGCTGTCGGTCCACAGCTGCTTGCCGATGCGGTCGGGGTTGTGGGCGATCACCGCATTGGCCGCGCCGAGGATGTTGGCGGTGGAGCGGTAGTTCTGTTCCAGCCGGATGGTCTGCGCGCCGGGGAAATCGCGCAGGAAGCGCTGCACGTTCTCCACCTTGGCGCCACGCCAGCCGTAGATGGCCTGGTCATCGTCGCCCACCACGAAGACGTGGCCCGATTCACCAGCCAGCACGCGCACGAAGGCGTACTGGATGGCGTTGGTGTCCTGGAACTCGTCGACCAGGATCTCGCGGAAGCGGGCGCGGTAATGCGCCAGCAGCGCCGGATTGTCGCGCAGCAGCTCGTGCGCGCGCAGCAGCAGCTCGGCGAAATCCACCAGGCCTGCGCGGTCGCAGCGGGCCTGGTAGTCGGCATAGGCCTGGCGCAGGGTTTCGGTCCAGTCGTCGCGCGGCTCGGGCTGGATGTGCTGTGGCCGGCGGCCTTCGTCCTTTTGCTGGTTGATCCACCACACGATCTGCTTGGGTGGATAGCGCGTTTCGTCCAGCTCCATGCCCTGCACGACCCGCTTGACCAGCCGCAGCTGGTCGTCCGAATCCATGACCTGGAAGCCTTCGGGCAGCTTGGCGTCCTGCCAGTGCAGACGCAGCAGGCGGTGGGCCAGGCCGTGGAAGGTGCCGATCCACATGCCGCGGCTGCCGTTGCGCAGCTGCAGGTCGGCACGATGGCGCATCTCGCCGGCGGCCTTGTTGGTGAAGGTGACCGCGAAGATGCCATGCGCCGGCACGCCGTGGACTTCGTTGAGCCAGGCGATGCGATGGGTAAGCACGCGCGTCTTGCCGGAGCCGGCGCCGGCCAGCACCAGGTAGTGGCCGGGCGGCGCGGAGACGGCCTCGCGCTGGGCGGGGTTCAGGTGATCGAGCAGGTGAGAGACATCCACCGCGCCATTTTACCGGCTTGGCGCGTGCGGCGTGTCAGTCAGTGCGTGGCGAGCAGCGCCGTGGCGAGCGCGGCGGCCTGCGCGCGCAGTTCAGGCACGGCCAGGCTCTCCCACAGCGTGCCGATGCGCAGGCTGCCCAGGACATGCAGGCGGCCGTCGGGACGGCCATGCGCGTCGAGAAGGCGGCCCTTGTCATCGCTGTCCAGCCCGATGCCATGCGGGCCCGGAGCGGCCAGCCCCTCGCCCACGAGCTGCTGCAGCAGTGGGTTGCGCATGGCCTGCACGCGCATCTCCACGCCGGTGGCGTTGATCACGCGCTGCACTTCCAGCTGCAACATGACGCCTTCATGATCGCGGCCCTCGATGCGCACGCACGCGCCCGCCGTCCAGGCCGCATCCAGGCGGGCCCGGTGCAGGCGCAACTGGCCGCTGTCGCGCAATGACTGCAGCTGCGCGTGGACCTGGGGATCGATGCGGTGGCGATGGACGTCCCAGTAGCGCACGACATGGCGCAGGAAACGCTGCTGGTCCTGCCAGGACAAGCTGCGCCACAGCGACTGCCCCAGCGGGCGGATGCGTTCCATCACGGCCTGCCAAGGCTGCCCCTGCGCCGCGGCACGCGCGACCTCGGCCCGCAGCGCGCGCATGCGCGTCCGCAGCGGCATCGCCTGCAGCGGCGTCGGGTCGAACTCGAAGGCTGCGGCATCGGCGTGCGGTAGCGGCATCAGCCCGTGGCGGGAGATCACATGGATCGCTCCGCGATGCCCCTGCGCGGCCAGCGTGATGACGGCATCGACCATGCTCAGGCCAGAACCCACGATGGCCACGGCGGCTTCCGGCGGGATCGCCGCGACCGCTTCGGTATCCCATGCTTCCACGCGGTGAGAGGCGGCCAATGCAGTCGCGCCCCGCAGCGGCAGGGGACGCAGCGCGTTGCCCACCGCCAACACCGCCTGCGCGGCGACTACGCGGGAACCATCGCCAAGCTGCAGCAGATGGCTTTCCGGCTGCGGCGAAAGGCTTGCGACCGGCGCGTGCCGTACCTCCAACGTTGCTTGGCTGGCGGCCTGCCCCTGCGCCAGCCGCTCGCGCAGGTAGGCCCCGTAATGCAGTCGCGGCACATAGCGTGCGGCGAGCACGTGCTCGGGCAGGTCGAAGGCGCCGGACGTGCGCAGGTAGTCGACGAAATCACCGGGGACGTCGGGCAAGGCGCTCATCTTGCCGGCGGGAACGTTGAGCAGGTGCTCCGTGCGCCGCGTCGCATACGCCACACCGTCTGCCAACGTGGCTTGTGGCTCGATGAGCACGACGCGGAGCGGACCGCGTGCCTGCCGCAGCAGCTGCAACGCGACCATCGTGCCACTGGCACCGCCACCGATCACGGCGATGTCATGGGTCTGCGGTACGGGCGGCATGTTCACCCGCCAATTGTAGGCGATGGCTCCGCGCTGTCCTGCGCTACATCAGCGCATCCGCCAATCGTGCAATGCCCTCGCGGCTGCGGCGCCAGGTGGGGCGCTGCCGCCAGCCCGGCAGGGCGAGCACACGCGCGTCGGACAGGTAGTCCTGCTCGATGCGGCGCAGCTTCTCGACGATGCC
Source organism: Pseudomonadota bacterium (assembly GCA_023386795.1). Lineage (GTDB taxonomy): Bacteria > Pseudomonadota > Gammaproteobacteria > Xanthomonadales > Xanthomonadaceae > Stenotrophomonas_A. Next base: position 21,325 of record JAEWJB010000156.1, on the reverse strand, counting down.
GCGGTCGTAGCACAGCAGGCCTATTTCCGCGTTCAGCGCGAACGAGCGGATATCCAGGTTGATCGAGCCCAGCACGGCGATGTCCCCGTCCACGCTCAGGTGCTTGGCATGCAGGAAATGCGGTCGATACAGCGCGATCTTCACCCCGGCACGCAGCAGCTCGTCGTAGTACGCCTCCTGTGCCCAGGCGGTGAGCCGCTGGTTGTTGCTTTCCGAGAGGATCAGCTGCACCTCCACCCCGGAGACGGCGGCGATGCGCAGCGCGCTCAGGGTCGCTTCGTCCGGCACGAAATACGGGGTGACGAGCACCACCTTGCGCCGCGCCAAGTGGATGAGCGCGTTCACCGCGTCGCGCGCGTTCTCGTAGGGATAGGCCGGGCCGCTCGGCAGTACCTGGGTGGCGACGTCGCCGGCATCGTCCGGTGCGTCGGCGATCACCTCCAACCGCTCGCCGGTCTCCACGAACCAGTCGCTGGCGAACACCGCTTCCAGATGGTTCACCACCGGCCCGCGCACCCGCGCCACCAGTTCACGATTCGGATGGCCGGCGACGAAATCCGGCTCGGCCAGGTTCTGCGAGCCGATGTAGCCCAGACGGTTGTCGATCACCGCGATCTTGCGATGGTTGCGCAGGTCCATGCGCCCGCTTCGCCGCCAGCGCAGCCCGCCGGGCAGCAGGGCCTGCACGTCCACGCCCCCCTGGGTCAGGCGTCGCCGGTACCGGCGCAGCGCGCGCTTGGCGCCGACCGCGTCGAGCAGCAGCCGGCAGCGCACGCCACGTGAGGCGGCGCGCAGCAGCGCTTCGACCACGGCTTCGCCGACCGCATCGTCGAACATCAGGTAATAGAGCAGATGGACGCGTTCGCGCGCGCCATCGATGTCGGCAATCAGCGCGGCCAGCGAGGCGCGATAGTCGTCGAGCAGTTCAACGCCATTGCCGCGCGTGGGCATGAAGTCGCCCTGGCGTTCCACCAGCGGGGCGATTTCATCGCTGGCGGTATCCACCTGCGGCGTCCAGCGCAGTGCGGTGAGGGGCGCCTGCTGTTCGCGAATGACCTGCGAGGCCTGCGCCTGGCGGGCAATGCGCTGGCGCGAGAGCCAAGGGTGGCCGAACAGCAGGTACAGCGGCAGGCCCAGCAACGGTACGAAGCCGACCAGCAGCAGCCAGCTGCGCGCCGCGCCCGGCGTGGTGCGGGCGGGAATCCAGCACAGCGCGCCGAGGCGGATCAGCCAGTCCAGGGCCAGCAACCAGGTACCTTCCAGCCAGTCGGGCAGCATGCGCGATCCTCCGGTGCGTGGCCCGATTCTGCCGCAAGCCCGGGCCGTTGCGTGGCGTCGGCGTGCACGGGGGCCGGAAACGACGAAGCCCGCCGGAGGGCGGGCTTGTCGAGGACGCGGATCGTGGAGAAGTCGGGCGCGAGCCCGGCTTGCCTCACTTGATCTTGCCTTCCTTGTAGATCACATGCTTGCGCACGACCGGATCGTACTTGAGGAACTCCATCTTGTTCGGAGTGTTCTTCTTGTTCTTGTCGGTCGTGTAGAAGTGGCCGGTACCGGCCGAGGAAATCATACGGACCTTGTCACGCTTGCCTGCCATGATGCTTTACTCCTCAGACCTTTTCGCCGCGCGCACGCAGCTCAGCCAGAACGGCGTCGATGCCGTTCTTGTCGATGGTGCGCAGCGCGTGCGCGGAAACACGAAGCTTGACCCAGCGGTTCTCGCTGGCCACCCAGAAGCGGCGCTCGTGCAGGTTGGGCAGGAAACGACGACGGGTCTTGTTGTTGGCGTGGGAGACGTTGTTACCCGTCTGGACACGCTTGCCGGAAACTTGGCATACGCGGGACATTGCGCACCTCGAAAAGTATTGGGTCACCCATAGCCCGGGAGACGGCGGCCCCGGCGGCTTTCGCCACCACACGTCAAGGGAATCAAACAGTTACGCTGTTTCAGGCAGGCCGAGGGACGTACTTCCGGCCACTACGCCGGGGGAACCGGGCACAGCGAGCCGCGCATTATGCCCGTGCGGGGCGTTCGCCGCAAGACTTATCCACATCCCCGCCGCTTCGCACCCACCGGGGCGGATGCCCCGATGGTCGTATGCGTGGCCTAGTGGCTCGCGGCGTTGCCCTTGGCCGGCGCACGCTGGCTGTCGGCGATGAACTGGCGCACCTGCTGTTCCAGCACCGGCAGCGGCACCGAGCCCTGGCGCAGTACCGCGTCGTGGAAAGCGCGGATGTCGAACTTGTCGCCCAGCGCCTGCTCGGCCTCGCCACGCAGCTTGACGATGGTGATCTCGCCCAGCTTGTAGCTCAACGCCTGAGCCGGCCAGGAGATGTAACGGTCCACCTCGGTGGTGACTTCGTGCTCGCTCAGCGCGGTGTGGTCACGCAGGTAGGCCAGGGCCTGCTCGCGGCTCCAGCCATCGTGGTGCACGCCGGTATCGATGACCAGGCGGCAGGCGCGCCACATCTCGTAGGTCAGCTTGCCGAACTCCTCGTAGGGCGTCTCGTAGATGCCCATCTCCTCGCCCAGCTTCTCGGTGTACAGCGCCCAGCCTTCGCCGTAGGCGGAGATGTAGTTCTCGCGCCGGAAGGCCGGTTGGTCGCCCTGTTCTTCGGCCAGTGCCCCTTGCAGCGAATGGCCCGGCGAGGACTCGTGCAGGGTCAGCGCCGGCAGGTTGTACAGCGGGCGCGAAGGCAGGTTGTAGGTGTTCACCCAGTAGGTGCCCACGCCACCGCGGCCAGCCGTCCAGAACGGGGCGATATCCGGTGGCACCGGCTTGATGGTGAAACGACCGCGCGGCAACGTGCCGATGAACTTGCCGACCTGCCCATCCACCCGCTTGGAGATCCACGCGGCGCGGTCCAGCAGCTCCTGCGGGGTCTTGGCGTAGAACTGCGGATCGGTGCGCAGGAACTGCAGGAACGCGGCGAAATCCCCCTTGAAGCCGACCTGCTTGATGATGGCGTTCATCTGCTCTTGGATGCGCGCCACTTCCTGCAGGCCGATCTGGTGGATCTGCTCCGGGGTGAGATCCAGCGTGGTGTACTCGCGGATCTGCTGTTGGTAGAACGCCTTGCCGTCCGGCAACGCCTCGGCGGCAAGCGTGGTGCGCGCCTTGGGCATGTATTCGCTGCGGAAGAAGGTAAGCAGTTTGCCGTAGGCCGGCAGCACCTTGCCGCTGAGGGCAGCCTTGGCCTCGGCGCGCAGCTTCTCCTGTTCCGCGGCCGGGATCTGCGCCGGCAGCTGCTTGAATGGCGCGTAGAACGCCGACTCGGTCGGGTCCTTCACGTCGGCGACGGTGGCGATGGAGACATCGCGGCCCGCGAGCACGGCCTTGGGCACGGTAAAACCACGTGCCAGCCCGGCGCGCATGTTGTCGATCTGCTGGTCGAAGTAGCGCGGCACGTCGTTCAGGCGCGCGATGTAGGCGCGCAGCTCGGCGGGCGTGCGCATCTGGCGCTGCGCCATGAAGCCAAGGTTGGACCAGAACGAGCTGTCCGAGTTGAACGGCATCTCGTAGAGCTTGAAGCGCACCTCGGCAGCGAGGTTGTCGACCTGCGGGCGATAGATCGCCAGGTTCACCCGGTTGGCCGGCGAGAGCTGGGTGGCGTCGAGCTTGTCCAACTGGGACAGGACGTCGTCCCAGACCTTCAGCCGTGCCTGCTGCGCGGCGGGGGAGACATCCGGCAGGCGCGGGTTGTCGCCGGTGGTGTCGCTGTCCTCGTCGGCCTGGCCGGTCTCGGCCTGGCGCCACTTCCACTCCTTCTCGTAGATGGCGCGGAACTGGGCATCGGCCCTGCTCTCGGTCGCCAGGGACGCCGGAGCGGCGGCGGGGGCGGCCATGACCGGCGCGGCGGCGCCCAGCAGCAGGGACAAGGTCAGGGCGGAGACGAGCGTCTTTTTCACGGGACGGCGGCCTGCGAGGGAAGTAGTCCCCGATGATGGCAGGCCCGGGACGGGGGTTCATCGGTCGAAAGTCCTGCGTCATGCCGCCCGCCTGCAATCCAGCCACAGGGCGTCCCAGTAGGGATACTCCGCGGCGCGACGGACCAGGCCCGCGCGCACGGGGTTGTGGACCACGTAGCGGGCCGCGGTCGCGGTATCCGCTTCCTGGCGCAGGGCCCGCTCCCAATAGCCCGGCTCCCATACGGCGCCGCCACGCCCCCGGGCGAGGTTCGTCGCCCGTGCCGAAGCGCCTTTGAGCGCCTGCATCAGGGTGGGCAGGTCGATGTTGTCACCCAGACGCACCAGGCCGTGCCAGTGATCGGGCATCAGGACCCAGCAGAGCATTTCCGCGTCCTGCTGCAGGGCGGACGCATGGAGACTGGCGCAGGCCGCCCGGGCGCAACGCCAATCCGCGAACAACGGCTGACGGCGCACGGTGACGGCGGTGAGCAGATAGAGACGGCCGGGTTCGGAGCCGCGGCCGCGGCGCAAGGCGCGGTGACCGCGCGGAGGGTTTCGAGTGTCCATGCCCGCAGTGTGGGAACGCGGGCATGCCGGGCATATCGGAGTTTGCGACCTGCCAGCCGCTCAACACTCCGCTGCTTTGTGTAGGAGCGGCTTCAGCCGCGACGCGACCTTGCCGTTCGAACGCGCAGGCGGGTCGTTATCCCGAGGTCGCGGCTGAAGCCGCTCCTACAGGTGCAGGACGACAGGTGCAGGCCGATCAGCGGGGTCGGGAACCGCTCTGCGCTCAATGCGTCGCCCGGTCCCGCTTCCAACCGCGATGCTTGATGTCCAGGTACAGGCTGTACAACGCAGTGAACGCGGGGAACAGGTTCTGCAACACGCCTACCGAGTCCTGCTTGGCGGAAAACATGAAGTAGCTCAGGGTCATCAGGCTGCCCACCACGCTCATGTACCAGAACAGGCGCGGGATCACCGGCTTGCCTGCCCGCTTGGACGCGACGAACTGCACCAGCCAACGGCCCCCGAACATCAGCGCGCCCACGTAGCCGATCAGCTTCCAGCCGGTCACATGCAGGCCGGTCCAGTACAGCCACGTCAGCGGCTGGTCGAGCCAGTGCAGCTCCATTTCAACGCTCCTGCACGTCGGTACGGCGGCTGCGGGCGATCAGCCAGGCCACGCCGCGCAGGTCGCGGATGCCGACCAGGGCGCGGTTGAGGTTGTTGTACTTGGAAACCCCGGCCGTGCGATGGCGGTGGTTCACCGGCACGCTGATGGTCTTCCAGCCGGCACGCTGCATCAGCGCGGGCAGGAAGCGGTGCATGTGGTCGAAGTACGGCAGGTCCAGGAACGCGGCGCGCTCGAACAGCTTGATGCCGCAGCCGGTGTCGGGCGTGTCGTCGCGCAGCATGCGCGCGCGGATCGCGTTGGCCCACTTCGAGGCCCAGCGCTTGGAGCCGGAATCCTGCCGGTTGACCCGCCAGCCGGCGAACAGCTTCACCTGCGTCGGCGCATTCGCGCGCGCGGCGAGCATCTTGGGGATGTCGGCCGGGTCGTTCTGCCCGTCGCCGTCGAGCGTGGCAATCCATGGCGCGCGCGCGGCCTTGATGCCATTGCGCACCGCGGTGCTCTGCCCGCTCTGCTGCACGTGGTGCAGCACCCGCAGCTCCGGGTGGGTGAGCTTGAGCGATTCGAGCACGGCGAGCGTGTCGTCCTTCGAATTGTCATCGACATAGACGATCTCGAAGTCCACCTGGCCGCGCAGCGCGGTGACGATCTCGCCCACCAGCGGGGCGACGTTGTCGCGTTCGTTGAACACCGGGACGACGACGGAAAGTTGCGGTTCGCTCATGGGTCGGGCCGTTCGTTCGCGCTGCACGTGGAAAAGGGACCGCGCATTTTCACCGGGACGTCTGACCCGGGGATGAAAATCAGCCGTGGTCGCCGAAATATTCGCGGCACCATTGCACCACCGGCGGCAGCCCGGCTTCGATCGGGGTGGACGGATCGAAGCCGAAGGCGTCCTGCGCACGGCGCGTATCGGCCATGGTGCGCACCATGTCGCCCGGCTGCATTGGCTTATACACCTTCTGCGCCGGGCGGCCAGCGGCCTGCTCGATCACCGCGATGAAACGCTCCAGCTCCACCGGGGTGTGGTTGCCCAGGTTGAACACGCGGTGCGGCGTGGCCTCGGCCGACGGATGGTCGAGCGCGCCCAGCACGCCGGCGACGATGTCGCTGACATGGGTGAAATCGCGCTGCATACGCCCTTCGTTGAACACGTCGATCGGCCGGCCGGCCAGCACCGCGCGCGAGAACAGCAGCGGTGCCATGTCCGGGCGGCCCCACGGGCCGTACACGGTGAAGAAGCGCAGGCCGGTGGCCGGCAGCTGGTAGAGCTGCGCGTAGGTATAGGCCATCAGCTCATTGGCCGCCTTGGTGGCGGCGTAGAGCGAGCGCGGCTGGTCCACGCGCTGGTCCTCGGAGAACGGCGGGGTGGCCGAGTCGCCATAGACCGAACTGCTGGAGGCGTAGACCAGGTGCGCGATGCCCCGATGGCGGCACAGCTCCAGGATGTTGACGAAGCCGACCAGGTTGCTGTCGACGTAGGCGTACGGGTTCTGCAGCGAATAGCGAACGCCGGCCTGTGCGGCCAGGTGCACCACGCGGTCCGGCTGGATTTCGTCGAACAGCGCCTGGAGCGCGGCGCGGTCGGTCAGGTCGATGGCGCGGATGTCGATATCCGGGCACAGCGCGGCAACGCGGTCGCGCTTGATCTGCGGGTCGTAGTAGTCGTTGTAGTTGTCCAGCCCCACCACCTGCTCACCGCGCGCGGCCAGCGCGCGGCAGGTGTAGGCGCCGATGAAGCCCGCCGCGCCGGTGACCAGGACGGTCATGCGCCGACGCCTTCCAGCGCACGCTTGCGCTCGGCGGTGAAAGCCCACCAGGGCTGGGCCGGAGCGCCTTCGACGAAACGGGTGATCGACAGGAACACGTCGATCACGCAGGGATCGTGGATCTGCCCGGTCTGCACGCACAGCAGCGTGTACATGTCGTACGCATCGCGGCCTTGCAGCTTGGCCGGCACGTCGATGCCGATGCGGCGCAGGTCCTGCGCGCAAGCAGGCCCGACATTGGGCAGGTCGGTGAGGACGGACACGCGGTTGCGGTCAACCTTGCTCGGATTCATGACGTCGATGTCCTGCCCTGCAACTCAGCCCTGCGGGCGGATGCGCAGCTTTTCCAGCACGCCGTCGAGCGTGTCCAGATCGGTGTAGTGGATGACCAGCTTGCCCTTGCCGCCGCGGCCATGGCTGATGGCGACCTTGGTGCCCAGCGATTCGGACAGTTCGGTTTCCAGCGAAGCGATATCGGCCTGTTGCGGCACGCGCGCGGCCGGTACCGGCTTGCGCAGCGAGCCGGGCACCTTGCCCGCCGCGAACTGCTGCGCGCGATGCTCGACTTCGCGTACCGACCAACCCTGGTCGGCCGCCTCGTTTGCCAGCTTCACCGCCAGCTCCGGCGCCAGCGTCAGCAGCGCGCGGGCGTGGCCCATTTCCAGTCGGCGCGATTCCAGCAGCACGCGGATCGCCACCGGCAGCTCCAGCAGGCGCAACAGGTTGGAGACCGACGCGCGCGAGCGACCCACGGCCTCCGCGGCCTCCGCATGGGTGAGCGAGAACTCCTCGATCAGCCGTTGCAGCGCCTGCGCTTCTTCCAGCGGGTTGAGGTCCTCGCGCTGGATGTTCTCGATCAGCGCCATCGCGATGACGGTGCGGTCGTCGAGGTCGCGCACCACCACCGGCACTTCACCCAGCCCGGCCAACTGCGAGGCGCGCCAGCGGCGTTCGCCGGCGACGATCTCGAACCTGCCCGGGGTCAGCTCACGCACGACGATGGGCTGGATGACGCCCTGCGCCTTGATCGATTCGGACAGCTCGGCCAGCTTGGCCTCGTCCATCTCCTGGCGCGGCTGGTACTTGCCCGGCTGCAGCTGGCCTACCGGCAGGTGGCGCAGCGTTTCGCCCGGCTGCACGTCACCGGCCGGATCCACGGCCGGCGCGGCGGCGGGGCTGGCGACCGGTGCGGCGGCGGCGCCCTTCGGACCCAGCAATGCCTCCAGTCCACGGCCGAGGCCGCGCTTCTTGGCAGGGTTGGGCTTGCTGGTCATCAGGCGATCTCCACGGCCCGGGCGGCCTTCTTGCGTTCTTCCTGGCGACGGATGACTTCGCCGGCGAGTCCCAGATAGGCCACGCCGCCGCGCGAGGTGCGGTCGTAGCCGACGATGCTCTGGCCATGGCTCGGCGCCTCGGCCAGGCGCACGTTGCGCGGCACGATGGTGCGGAACACGCGGTCGCCGAAGTGCTCGGTGAGCTCGGCGGAGACGGCGTTGGCCAGGTTGTTGCGGATGTCGAACATGGTGCGCAGCACGCCCTCGATCTCCAGCGCGGGGTTGAGCTGTGCGCGCAGGGCGTCGATGGTCTCGATCAGCGCGCTCAGGCCTTCCAGTGCGTAGTACTCGCACTGCATCGGCACGATCACCGAATCGGCGGCGGTCAGCGCGTTGAGCGTGAGCAGCGACAGCGCCGGCGGGCAATCGATCAGGATGAAATCGTACTGGTCGCGCAGCGGCTCCAGCGCCCGCTTCAGGCGCTGCTCGCGCTCGCCCTGCTCCATCAGCTGGATCTCGGCGGCGGTCAGGTCGATGTTGCCCGGCAGCAGGTCGAAGCCTTCCGGCGCGGTGAGACGGATCTGCTCGGCGGTGGCTTCGCCCAGCAGCACGTCGCACGTGGAGGCTTCCAGCTCGCGCTTGTCGATGCCGCTGCCCATGGTCGCGTTGCCCTGCGCATCGAGGTCCACCAGCAGCACGCGCTTGGGCGCGCGCGCCAGCGCCGCCGCCAGATTGACCGCGGTCGTGGTCTTGCCGACGCCGCCTTTCTGGTTGGCGATCGCGATGATCCGGGCCATGCGGGAGAGCCTCGTGGGCTGGGTTCAGGGATCGGACATTATGCGGGCAGCGGGGCCCGGGGTGAAATCGAGCGCCGGCCGGAGGGCGCGGCCACCCGGCGCGGCCTGCCCGTCAGCCCCGCACCACCTCGACCAGATGGCGTTCGCCGGTCAGGCCGGGCACGGTCAGCGGATGCACCGGCCCGACGGTCCAGCCGGACGGCAACGCGGCGATCTCCTCATGCGGATAGACGCCCTTCATCGCCAGCAGGCTGCCGCCCGGGCGCAGCAGGTGGCCACCGACCTCGATGATGCCGGCCAAGGTATCGAGCGCGCGCGCGGTGAGATGGTCGTAAGCGGCGGGCTCGTCCAGTGCCTCGGCGCGCGACTCGGCCACGCGGGCATTGCCCAGGCCCAGCTGGCGCACGGCCTCGCGCATGAAGCGCGCCTTCTTGCCGTTGCTCTCCACCAGGGTCACCTGCAGCCCGGGGCGGGTGATCGCCAGCGGGATGCCGGGCAGCCCCGGGCCGGTGCCGAGGTCGGCCAGGCGGCCGGTTTCGATATACGGGCGCATCGCCAGCGAATCGAGCAGGTGGCGGGTGACCATCTCGCGCGGGTCGCGGATGGCGGTGAGGTTGTAGGTGCGGTTCCAGCGCGCCAGCAGCGCGAGGTAGGCCCACAGGGGGTCGGCGAACGCGGCGTCCAGGCCCAGGGCCTGCAGTCCGCGCGCCAGGTCGTTCCGCGCTTCGGCGGGCAGGACGGCATCGTTCATGCCGGCATTATCGCAGGCAGCGCGTCTTCGGCCGGATACCAGGCCAGCGCGGCGCGATAGCCAGGCGCGGCCAACCATTCGTGCAGGGTCCAGCGGGTGGCCTCGCCGAGCGCCGGGTCGCACCAGGCCAGGTGCAGGGCGCCCCGCCCGTCCTCGGCAAAGCGCAGCCGGTGCAGGCCGAAGGAGATGCCGTGCCCGTGGGCCTTAAGCATCGCCTCCTTGGCGCACCACAGGCGGAAGAACCAATCGGCGCAGTCGCTGTCGGACAGCGATTGCAGCCAGCGGATCTCCTCGGGGTGGAAATAGCGCTCCACCACCTCGCGCATGCGCGGCCGTGGCCGCAGACGCTCAAGGTCAACGCCCAGCAGCATGTCCTGGCCCAACCCGAGCAGCAGGTGGTCGCCACTGTGGCTCCAGCCGGTGCCGAACGCCGACAGTGGCGGCAGCAGCCAGGGCCGGCCGCGGACATCGCGGGTCATCGGCACGTCCTGCGGCGGCAAGGCGAACCGGTCGCCCAGCACCTCGCGGGCGCGCGGTTCGCCGCGCGTGCCCGGCGTATGCGGCAACAGCCACAGGCTGACCGGCCCGATCTGCCAGGCCGGCGGGGTGGCGCTCAAACCGCGCTCCCGGCGCGCAGCTGAACGAGCGGGCGACGATCAAAATCTTTAACAAGCACTTCACGAATCGACGCGTTGAATGTCGCTGCCGCACCACTCCCCGGGCGGTGACTCGAAGTAAAAGGAGATTCGGGCATGGGCATCATCATCTGGCTGATCGTCGGTGGCATCGTGGGCTGGCTCGCCAGCATCATCATGCGCCGCGATGCTCAGCAGGGCATCATCCTCAACATCGTGGTGGGCATCATCGGCGCCTTGCTCGCCGGCTGGCTGTTCGGCGGTGGCATCAACGAGGCGATCACGCTGCGCACGTTCCTGTTCTCCCTGATTGGCGCGGTGATCCTGTTGGCCATCGTCAACCTGTTCACCCGCGGCCGCGCACGCTGACCGCACTCGCCATCCGATCGACCGAAGCCCGGGCCTGGCCCGGGCTTCGCCGTTTCAGGGGGCGCGATCAGCAGGATGATGGACGCCGTCGGAGACCGGGATCGGCTGCGGTAGCAGGTACGGGTCCACGCCGTCCAGGCACCCGACGTTGTAGCCGTAGTAGTCCGGGTTCGAACGCCGCCGGTGATGGGTGTAGATGCCGCAGGTGGCACAGAAATAATGCTCGGCGACGTGGGTGTTGAACTGGTACAGGCGCAGCTGGCCGCCGTCCTGGAGCACACGCAGCCCTTCGCGCGGCACCGCGCCGACGATGGCGCCGCGGCGCCGGCACAGCGAACAGTTGCAGCGGCGCGGGTCCACGATCCCGTCGGGCAGCTGCAGTTCCAACACCACCGCGCCGCAATGGCAGCGGGCCAGATGCACCGGCTGGATCACGGTGCCGCCGACTTCACGGATACCGGCCATCGCGTTCACTCCGCCAGCTCGACCCACGCCGGCGCGTGGTCGCTGGGACGGTCCCAGGTGCGGGGCTCGCGGTCGATGTCGGCGGCGGCGGCACGCGGGCGCAGGGCGTCGGAGACCAGGGTCAGGTCGATGCGCAGGCCAAGATTGCGGCGGAAGCCGGCGGCGCGGTAATCCCACCAGCTGAACACCCCGGCTTCGTCGTGATGCAGGCGGAAGGCGTCATGCAGGCCGAGCGCTTCGAGCTTGCGCAGGCCGGCGCGCTCGGAGGTCGAGGTGAGGATGTGGTTTTCGTTCCAGACCTCGGGATCGTGCACATCGCGCGCATCCGGCGCGATATTGAAGTCGCCCAGCACGACCATCTTCGGGTGGCGCTGCAGCTCGGCGCCCAGCCACTCGTGCACCGCATCGAGCCAGCGCAGCTTGTAGGCGTACTTGTCGGTGCCCACGTCCTGCCCGTTGACCACATACAGGTTGACGATGCGCACATCGCCGACGGTGGCGGCGATGACCCGCTTCTGCTCATCCTCGAAGCCGGGGATGCCGACCTGCACGTCCTGCGCGGATTCGCGCGACAGGATCGCCACGCCGTTGTAGGTCTTCTGCCCGGCGAACACGCTGCGGTAGCCGATGCCTGCCAGCTCGCCATCGGGGAACTTGTGGTCCTCCAGCTTGGTTTCCTGGATGCCGACGATGTCCGGCGCGGCGGACTGCAACCACTGCTGGAGGTGCGGCAGGCGCACGTTGAGCGAATTGACGTTCCAGGAGGCGATGCGCATGCGGGCGGCTCTTGCGGCGGGCCACCTATTCTCCCGGCTCGGCCCCTTGCAGGCAAAGGCACCGGCGACACGCGGCTGCCGCGCTATGCTGCGCGCTCCTTCCGCGGAGCCTTGGCCATGCACGTCACGGGTATTGGTGGATTGTTCTTCCGTTCAAGGGATCCCGAGGCACTGGCCAGCTGGTATGCACGGCACCTGGGCGTGGGCCCGGTCGGCGATAGCTGGAGCTGGGCGCAGCAGGCCGGGCCGACGGTCTTCATGCCCTTCAAGCAGCAGACCGATTACTTCCCCGCCGATCGCAGCTGGATGCTCAACCTGCGCGTGCAGGACCTCGATGGCCTGCTGGCGCAGTTGCGCGCGGCCAACATCGCGGTGGAAACGCGCGCCGAATGGGATAGCCCCGAAACGGGCCGCTTCGCGCGCATCCATGACCCCGAAGGCCTGCCGATCGAACTGTGGGAACCGCCGGCGGAGGACTGATCGGCCGGGTCAGCGCACCAGCCAACGCAACAGGCGGTCGATGCGCGCGTAGGGTGGTTTGAGCAGGTCGGTGGCGCTGCGGCGTCGCTGCCACAGGATCGGCAGCTGCTTGCTCATGGCATCGAAGCCTGCGCGGCCGTGGTACGCGCCCATGCCGCTGGCCCCGACGCCGCCAAACGGCAGCCCATTGGCGGCGAAGTGCAGCAGCGTGTCGTTGACGGTGACGCCACCGGCGACGGTGCCGGCCAGGATGCGCTCCACGTCCCGCCGATGCTGCGAGAACGGATACAGCGCCAGTGGCCTTTCGCGCGCCGCCACGCCGGCAATGGCCTGGTCGAGCGTGCGGTAGCCCAGTACCGGCAGCACCGGGCCGAAGATCTCCTCGCGCATCAACGCCAGGTCTTCGGGTGGGTCGATCACCAGCGTGGGCGGGATGAGCCGTTCGGCCTGTGCGCGTGCGGCGTCCACCTGCGCCAATTCGATCACCTGCGCGCCGCGCGCCCGCGCCTCGTCCAGCCAGCCCCGCAGCCGCGCGTACTGGCCGGCGTTGACGATGCGGGTGTAGTCGTCGAGCGGTCCGGCGAAATCGCCATAGCGCTGCACAACCTCCGCGCGCAGCGCCTCCGTCAGCGCCGGCAGCGCGGCCTGTGGGGCCAGTACATAGTCCGGCGCAATGCAGGTCTGCCCGGCGTTGAACCACTTGCCAGTCGCCAGCCGCGCGGCGGCCTGCGCCAACGGGTAATCCGGGCAGACGATGGCCGGTGACTTGCCGCCCAGTTCCAGCGTCAACGGCGTGAGGTTCGCCGCTGCGGCGGCCATCACCTTGCGCCCCACCGCGGTGGAGCCGGTGAACACCAGGTGGTCCAACGGCAACGCGGCGAAGGCGGCGGCGACCTCGGCGTCGCCCTCCACCACCGCCACGCGGTCTGCCGGAAACGCCTCGCCGATGAGCCGACGCAGGAACGCGGACGTCCGCGGCGCATGTTCGGAAGGCTTCAGCAGCACATGGTTGCCTGCGGCAATCGCGGTTGCCAACGGCACCAGCGCGAGGTTGACCGGGTAGTTCCACGGTGCGATCACCCCGACCACGCCCAGCGGCACCGCGCGCACTTCCGCGCGCGCCGGCCACAACCGCCAGCCTGCGCCGACACGGCGCGGCCGGCTCCAGCGCCGCAGGTGGCGTAGCAGGTGGTCGATCTCGCCAAGCACGGTCATGCCATCGGCGAGCAGGGATTCGTGGTGCGAACGATGGCCGAAGTCAGCGGCAATGGCCTCGGCCATCTCTTCCAGTCTCTGCTTGAACAACGTCCGCAGGCGCTGCAGGTCCGCGCGCCGTTGTTCGAGCGGCGGACGGCGGCGTTGCCAGGCGGCGCGCAGACCGGCGAGTGTCGCGTCCAGCGTGACGGCGGGGTTCGGGGCATCCATGCGCCGGACTATACGGGCGGCAGGCGAAAAAAAGGCGCCGGCAAGCCGGCGCCCGGGAAAGGCCGGCGCGAACGCCGGCCTCGGGGGGGTCGTTTACTGGCTCAGGTCCACGTCCTTGGTATCGTGCAGGAACAGCGTGCCGATGATCAGCGTCATCACCGCCACCGCGATCGGGTACCACAGGCCCATGTACATGTTGCCGCTGCCCGCGACCAGGCCGAACGAGATCGCCGGCAGGAAGCCACCGAACCAGCCATTGCCGATGTGGTACGGCAGCGACATCGAGGTGTAGCGGATGCGGGTCGGGAACAGCTCGACCAGGTAGGCGGCGATCGGGCCGTAGACCATGGTCACGTAGATCACCAGGATCCACAGCAGCAGCAAGGTCATCGGGATGTTGATGCGCGCCGGATCGGCCTTCTCCGGATAGCCGGCGGTGGACAGCGCACCCTTGAGGTCCTTCACGAACGCATCGCCCTTGGCCTTGGCGTCATCCTTCGACAGGCCGGTGGCCTCGTAGGACGGCACCTCGGTACCGCCCACGCTGACCTGGGCCAGGGTGCCCGGTGCGGCCGGCTTCACGTCGTACGGCACACCCGCCTTGGTGAGCGCAGCGGTCGCCACGTCGCAGGAGCTGGTGAACTTGCGCACGCCGGCCGGATCGAACTGGAAGCTGCAGGTGCTCGGATCGGCGACCACCAGGGCCGGCGACTTGGCGCGGGCTTCCTCGATGCCCGGGTTGGCATAGTGGGTAATGCCCTTGAAGATCGGGAAGTAGGTCACCGCGGCCAGCAGGCAGCCGGCCAGGATGATCTTCTTGCGGCCGATCTTGTCCGACAGCCAGCCGAACACCACGAAGAACGGCGTGGCCAGGGCCAGCGCGCCGGCGATGAGCAGGTTGGCGGTCGTGCCGTCGACCTTCAGCGCCTGGGTCAGGAAGAACAGCGAATAGAACTGGCCGCCGTACCACACCACCGCCTGGCCGGCCGTGGCGCCGAGCAGCACCAGCAACATCAGCTTGAGGTTGCCGCCCTTGAGGCTGTCGCGGAACGGGGTCTTGGAGCCCTTGCCTTCCGACTTCATCTGCTGGAACAGCGGCGACTCGCTCAGCTGCATGCGAATCCACACCGACACGCCCAGCAGCACGATCGACACCAGGAACGGAATACGCCAGCCCCAGGCCTCGAACGCCTCGGTGCCCAGCGTCAGGCGCGTGCCCAGGATCACCAGCAACGACAGGAACAGGCCCAGCGTGGCGGTGGTCTGGATGAAGCTGGTGTACAGGCCGCGCTTTCCGTCCGGTGCATGCTCGGCGACGTAGGTGGCCGCGCCGCCGTACTCGCCGCCCAGGGCCAGGCCCTGCAACAGGCGCAGCACGATCAGGATGATCGGCGCGATGATGCCGATGCTTGCGTAGTTCGGCAGGATGCCGACGATGAACGTGGACATGCCCATCAGCAAGATGGTGACCAGGAACGTGTACTTGCGGCCGATGCGATCGCCCAAGCTGCCGAAGAACGCCGCGCCGAACGGACGCACCGCGAAGCCCGCGGCGAAGGCCAGCAGCGCGAAGATGAAACCGGTGGTCTCATTGACGCCGCTGAAGAACTGCTTGGCGATGATCGCCGCCAGAGAGCCGTACAGGTAGAAGTCGTACCACTCGAAGACGGTGCCGAGGCTGGAGGCGAAGATGACTTTCTTGTGCCCGCCGGTAAGCACGGCTTTATGGCTGGTGTTGACGCTGGTACTGGACATGTCCGGCTTCCTCAGAAGGTGTATTTGACGTGGGTCTGCAGGCGGTTCAGGTCGCCGCGGTCGCCACTTTCGAGTTCACGCTGGCCCCAGATGTATTCCGCGCCCAGGTCCAGCTTGGGCAGGGGCGAATAGATCAGGTTGACGTGCGCGGACTGCGAGGACTTGGTGATGCCGAGCCCGGTGAGGTCGGTCGGGTTGTCGTACTGGGCGCGGGAATAGAACACGTTGCCGCGCAGCTTCGGGGAGAACGCATGGCGCCAGCCCAGGAAGCCTGCGACCACGCCGATGTTGTCCAGGTCGCCCGTGGCATCGAGCGCGGCGTCGTTGTTCAACGCCAGGCCGACGTAACGGCCGATGCCCTCGCCGCCGGTGACCATGTAGCGCAGGTCGTCGTTCTTGCCGAGGTTCCACTTGCCCGACAGGCTCAGGCCCCAGCCGAACTTCTCCGAGTCCACGTTGGCCGGGCCGTTCTGGTACTTGAGCTGGCGCACCAGGCCGGCCACGGAGAAGTGGCCCCAGTCGCCCTTGGGGTTGTAGCGGACGGTGAAGTCCGGCATCGCACCGTCGTCGCTCTGGATCTGCGCCATGTTGCCGCGGTACGGGGTGATCGCCGTCTCGGGGTTTTCCATCGAGAACGACCACGGGCCCTTGGTGTAGCGCAACTGGGCCTGGCGCACGAACACCGTGCCTTCCGTGGGACCGAGGAAGTCCACCGTATCCGGCAGCGCAGCGGTGTCCTGGAAGTTGGTCCAGGCCTGGCCGGCCAGCCAGTTGTTCCACTGCACGTAGGCCTGGCGCAGGGTCAGGCTGTAGGTGTTGGTGGCCAGCTCGTTGCCGGTGAAGGCAGTGCTGCCGCCACCGAACAGGTCGAACTCCAGGTAGCTCTTCAGCTTGTCGCCGCCTTCCAGGTCGGTGTCGGTCGCGAACCAGAAGCGCGAGAACTGCGCGCCCATGTCGGTATCCGCACCGCCTTCGCGCGTGGCGCCGCCGCCGACCGGAATGGTCTTGGGCACGTAGAACATGCGGCCGACCGTGCCGTCGGCGATGTCGCCGTCGTTGGTGCTGGTGACCGAGGCGTCGAGCTTGATGAAGCCGCCATAGGTGAAGCGGGTATTGGGACCGGCACCGGCGGAGATGGCGGTCTTCTGGATCGGCGCCGGCGCGCCGGGCTTGGGCGGCGGCGGGGTCACCGCGGCCTGGGCGGTTTTGACTTCGGTGATCTGGGTCTGCTGCTGGGTGATCTGGCCCTGCTGCTGCTGTTGCGACTGCAACAACAACTGGACCTGCTGTTCCAGCTGCGCGACACGTGCTTCGAGCGCTTTTTCCCGAGCCGTCTGCGCCCAGGCCGCGCCAGGCGCGACAAGTGCCACGAACAGCGCGGCCGCCAGCGGTCGGCGAACCAGCGATGCGTTACGGACGTTCATTACTCCCTCCCGAATAATGGTTCGCCATGCCCGCAGGGGGCACGGCTTGGCCGGAGCGTGCGGCACGCTCAGGTCACCGCCTATTCGCCTTTGGTCGTAACCACCTCCGATGCCGCAGTGCAGTACGACCATGGTCTAAGCCCGCGCCCGGCGGGGGCGTGGCTCGGCGACGGGGGGATGCGGCACACTGGCCATCTGCGGTGCCGCCGCTGCGGCGCACCGCCCAATCCGAGACAAGCTCAGTGCAAGTGAGGGTGCCATGGCTGACATTTATCCCGTAGATCCGACCTTTGCCGCCGGGGCGCGGGTGCGCAAGGACCAGTACGAAAAGCTCTACCGCGAATCGGTGGAACAGCCCGAGCAGTTCTGGGGCAAGGCCGCCGAGCGGCTGGCGTGGTATCGCAAGCCGACCCGCATCAAGGACGTCAGTTACGACCTGGAGGATTTCCACATCCGCTGGTTCGACGACGGCGAGCTCAATGCCAGCGTCAACTGCCTGGATCGCCACCTGGACACGCGCGGCGACAAGATCGCCCTGTTGTTCGAGCCCGACAGCCCGGACACGCCGTCCTATGGCGTCACCTACCGCGAGCTCTACGAGCGCGTGTGCAAGCTCGGCAACGCGTTGCGCAGCCTGGGCGTGAAGAAGGGCGACCGGGTCACCATCTATCTGCCGATGATCCCCGACGCGGCGGTGGCGATGCTGGCCTGCGCGCGCATCGGCGCGATCCACTCGGTGGTGTTCGGCGGTTTCGCGCCAAACTCCATTGCCGACCGCGTGATCGACTGCGGTACCAAGCTCATCATCACCTCCGACGAAGGCCTGCGTGGCGGCAAGAAGATCCCGTTGAAAGCCAACGTCGACGCGGCGCTGAAGATTCCGGGCACGCAAAGCGTGGAGACCGTACTCGTCGTGCGCCATACCGGCGGCGCGGTGGACATGCAGGCCCCGCGCGACCGCTGGTTCCATGACGTGGTGGACAGCCAGCCGGCCGAATGCGAGCCCGAGCGCATGAACGCCGAGGATCCGCTTTTCATCCTGTACACCTCCGGTTCGACCGGCAAGCCGAAGGGTGTGCTGCACACCACCGGTGGCTACCTGCTCTACGCCAGCTACACGCACGAGACGGTGTTCGACCTGCGCGAGGACGACATCTACTGGTGCACCGCCGACGTGGGCTGGGTCACCGGCCACAGCTACATCGTCTACGGCCCGCTGGCCAACGGCGCCACCGCACTGATGTTCGAAGGCGTGCCGAACTACCCGAACGTCTCGCGCTTCTGGGAAGTGATCGACAAGCACCAGGTGACGATCTTCTACACCGCGCCCACCGCGATCCGCGCGCTGATGCGCGAAGGCGAAGAGCCGGTCAAGCGCACCTCGCGCAAGTCGCTGCGCCTGCTCGGCAGCGTGGGCGAGCCGATCAACCCGGAAGCCTGGCGCTGGTACTACGACGTGGTGGGCGATGCGCGTTGCCCGATCGTGGACACCTGGTGGCAGACCGAGACCGGCGGCATCCTGATCTCCCCGCTGCCCGGCGCCACCGACCTCAAGCCCGGCTCGGCCACGCTGCCGTTCTTCGGCGTGCGCCCGGCGCTGGTCAATGCGGATGGCGAGCAGCTCGAAGGCGCCACCGAGGGCAACCTGGTGCTGCTGGACTCGTGGCCGGGCCAGATGCGCACGGTGTACGGCGACCACCAGCGCTTCATCGACACCTACTTCCGCACCTACCCGGGCACCTACTTCACCGGTGACGGGTGCCGCCGCGACGAGGACGGCTACTACTGGATCACCGGCCGCGTGGACGACGTGATCAACGTCTCCGGCCACCGCATCGGCACCGCGGAGGTGGAGAGCGCGCTGGTCTCGCACCCCAAGGTGGCCGAAGCGGCCGTGGTCGGCTTCCCGCACGACGTCAAGGGCCAGGGCATTTACGCCTACGTGACGCTGATCGCCGGCGAGCAGCCGAGCGATGCACTGCACAAGGAGCTGATCGCCTGGGTGCGCAAGGAGATCGGCCCGATTGCCTCGCCCGACCACCTGCAGTGGGCGCCCGGCCTGCCGAAGACGCGTTCGGGCAAGATCATGCGCCGCATCCTGCGCAAGATCGCCGAGAACGCGCCCGACCAGCTGGGCGACACCTCGACCCTGGCCGATCCGTCGGTGGTCGATTCGCTGGTGAACGAGCGCCGCGTGCGCTGATGCTCGTGTGACATCGCGGACGGTGGCCGGTGTGACCGGCGCCGTCCGCACCGCACCTCCCCCCGTACGTGCTCCCCTGCCATGCCCACCCTGCTGATTGCCGACGACCATCCGTTGTTCCGTGAAGCCCTGCGCGCGGCCGTCCAGCGCGTGATGCCGGGCGTGCAGCTATTCGAGGCCGAGAACGTCGATGCGCTGTATGCGCTCGCCGACGCGCACGCCGATGCCGACCTGCTGCTGATGGATCTCAACATGCCCGGCGCGCAGGGCTTCAGCGCACTGGTGCACCTGCGCGCACTGCATCCGCAGCTGCCGGTGGTGGTGGTCTCCGCGCGCGAGGAAGCCACGATCATGCGCCGGGCCATCGACCACGGCGCGTTCGGCTTCATTCCCAAGTCGGCCGATTCGGACACCATCGGCCAAGCGCTGTCGACCGTGCTCGATGGCGAGCGCTGGATTCCCGCCGAAGCACAGCACCTGCCCCCTACCGACCGCGAGGAACGCGAAGTCGGCCAACGCCTGCGCGAGCTGACGCCGCAACAGTTCCGGGTCCTGCAGATGCTGGGCGCGGGATTGTTGAACAAGCAGATTGCTTATGACCTCGGCGTGTCGGAGGCGACGATCAAGGCGCACGTCACCGCGATCCTGCGCAAGCTCGGTGTCACCAACCGCACGCAGGCGGTGTTGATGGCCGGCAAGCTGGCCATCGATGCGGACGGGATCGTGCTGCCGCCAGAAGAAGATTGAGCGCTGTGGATGGTCGCGTCGCGGCTGAAGCCGCTCCTACAGGTCGGTTCCTGCACTGTAGGAGCGGCTTCAGCCGCGACGCGACCCGCTATCCAAAGTCATATAGCCACAGCTAAGAAGATCACCCCGACCTTCGCGTTTCGCGCAAGCGGTTCCAATCGCAACTTCGCGCTGTAAACTGCGCGTCCCCTTGGGGAGTAGCCTGCTTCCGCCCGGAAGCGCCCGCGTCAACATGCTCGGCCATTGCGCCGTGGCGCCGGCAGCCATGATGGTTGGCGAGACCAGCGGTTTGCGCGCGCAACGAAGGTTGGGCGTGTGCGCAAGCCGTTGTCGCCGCGCCCGACCTGCTGTCTTCCATGCCTTTCCTCTCGATCCTTCTCATCGGCCTGGCCATGTCCACCGATGCCTTCGCCGCCGCCATCGGCAAGGGCGCGGCGATGCGCAAGCCGCGCTTCGTCGATGCACTGCGCGCCGGCCTGATCTTCGGCGCCGTCGAAGCCATCACCCCGCTGATCGGCTGGCTGATCGGCCGCGCCGCGTCCTCTTACGTCGAATCGTTCGACCACTGGATCGCTTTCGGCCTGCTCGGCGTCCTCGGCGTGCACATGATCGTCGCGGGCCTGCGCCCGGAACCCGAGGAGCCGGCCGAGGCCGCCGCGCACAGCGAGCGTCATGGCCGCTTCTGGTCGCTGGCCACCACCGGTCTGGCCACCAGCATCGACGCCATGGCGATCGGCGTGGGCCTGGCCTTCCTGGATGTCCACATCGGCGTGGTCGCCGCGGTCATCGGCCTGTGCACGCTGGTGATGGTGACGCTGGGCATCATGCTCGGCCGCGCGCTCGGCGCGCTGGCCGGCAAGCGCGCGGAGATCGTTGGCGGCGTGATTCTGGTGATCGTCGGCGCGACGATCCTCTACGAACACCTCAGCGGCGCGGCCTGAGCGCGCCTAGCGCGGGGCATCGCTGCGCGCCTGCTCGTGCAGGGCACTGAGGAAGGCGCGCAGCGAAGCCGGCTTCACCGGCTTGGTCAGCAGGCGGTAGCCGCGTTCGCGGGCCAGCTGCTTGAGTTCATCGCGGCCGTCGGCGGTGAGCAGCGCGCCCGGCACTGGCGAGGCAGAGGCCTCGCGCAGTGCATCGAGCGTATCCAGGCCGTCGAGGCGGTCGTGCAGGTGGTAGTCCACCAGCATCACGTCCGGCTGCAAGGCCACCTTCTCGATGGCCTCGTCCACGGTGGAGGCGGTGATCACTTCCACCTGCCAGCGCCCCAGCAAGGCGCGCATGCCATCCAGGATTTCCTGGTCGTTGTCCACGCACAGCACGCGCAGGCCCGCCAGCGATTCGTCGCGCGTCGCCACGCGCGTCCGGCCGGCGGGGGGGGGCCCCCAACCCGGGCCCCCCCCCCCCCACAGGAAA
>JAEWJB010000154.1 GCA_023386795.1 Pseudomonadota bacterium | reverse complement strand
CGCCGGGGTGGTGGTATCGGCACTGCCGTCCTGCGCCTTGCATGCCACCAGGGCGATCGGCAACAGGGCCATCAGGGTCAGGGCGAAGCGGGTCTTCATCGGGGTGGATCTCCAACGGGAAAACGGGAGGGGCGGGCGCCGCGCCGCATGATCGCACGGTACCCGGTCAAGGCGGGCTGAAGCGCCGGCTCAGGGCGCGGCGCGGGCCTGCGCGCGGGCGATCAGCGCATCGGCATTGCGAAGCAGCTGCTCGAAATCGCGGCCGCGCACCAGGTACACGCCGTTGATGATCAGCGACGGCGTACCGGGCACCTGCTCGCGCTGGATGAAGGCGCGAGCGGCCTGCATTTTCGCATTGACCGCATCGCTCTTCAGCGCCTCGATGAAACGCGCCGGTTCCACGCCGTAGCTGGCATAGAACATCGCCAGTTCCTGCGGGCTGACGTTCTGCATCGGCAGGGTCTGCTTCTCGTGCAGGGCCTGGAACATCGCCAGGTGGGTGCGCTGCGCCACGCCCAGCTGCTCGGCGGCGAAATAGGCGCGGGCGTAGGCGTCCCAGTTGCCGCCGAAGGTCGCCGGCACCACGGTGAAGCGCACGTTCTTCGGCAACCGCGCCGCCCACTTCTCCAGGGTCGGCTCGAAGTGCGCGCAGTGCGGGCAGGTGTAGCCGAACACCTCCACCACCTCGACCTTGCCCGCCAGCGGCGCCCACGGCTGGCCGCCTTCGATCTCGGTGTAGTCCACGCCCGGAGTGAGCTCGGCGGCGGGGGCGGCGAGCGGCGCCAGGGCCAGGGCGGCAAGCAGAACGCGGGACATCAGGCTCATATCAGCTCCATTGGCAAAACAAACGCCGGTCTGAGGACCGGCGTGGTGGGGAACGACGCCCGACTTCGACCGCGCGCGCGGCCATAGGTTCAGGATCTGGGCGGGCCCGCCTGCGCCATTGCCGCAGCGGCCTCGTCGTCGGCGGCATCATGCAGGCCCTGCATGTAGCTCGCCAGCGCCTGGATCTCCTGCGCGGTCAACGGCTGGGCGACTGTGGTCATGATATTGGACAGCTTGGTGGCGGTGCGCTGCGCGGTGCCCGACTGGTATTCCTGCAGGCGGCGGGCAAGGTAATCGGCATGCTGGCCGCCCACGTGCGGGAATGCCGGGCCCGGGTTGCCCGCGCCGGTGGGACCGTGGCAGGCCATGCAGGCCGGGATGCCGCGCGAGGCGTCGCCGCCGCGGTACAGCTTCTGCCCGATCTCGTAGAACTTCATGTCCTTGTACGGACCCTCGGTGACCACGCTGTCGTCGGCCAGGCCGGCGCCGGCCTTCTGCGTGGCGAAGTAGGCCCCCAGGTCGCGCATGTCCTGCGCGGTGAGGTCCTGCACGAAGGGCAGCATCGCCGCGACCGCCCCGCTGGTGCGCTCGCCGTTGCGGATCAGTGCGATCTGCTCGGCGACATAGCGCTCGCTCTGCCCGGCGATGCGCGGATACATGTCCACCGAGGGGTTGCCGTCCGGCCCGTGGCACGCCGCGCAGGCGGCGGCCTTGGCCTGGCCGGCCTTGGCGTCGCCCCAGTGGGTCTTGGACAGGTCGACCACCAGCGGCGCGATCTTGACCGGTGCGTTGTCCGGCACGGGCACGACGGCGGTCTGGGCGTAGGCAACTGCGGCGATGACGGGTAAGGCAAGAGCGGCAAAGGCAAGCACGCGAGCGTGGCGCATCAGCTAAAGCTCCGTAAGGACCTGGACGTCTGCGTTGGGGGGCGTGGGGGCCGCAGGTTTCCCCGATTATCACGTTGCCCTCGCGCGCCGGTCAACGAAGCGGCGTGTCCGGCCCGGACATGCGATCCTACGCGCATGTCGCAACTCATCGAACGTGCCCAGTACCTGCTCTCGGCCCACAACGCCCGCCAGCTCCCCGAGGATGGCGGTTACGAGGTGGCCTTCGCCGGCCGCTCCAACGCCGGCAAATCCAGCGCGCTCAACGCGTTGACGCGGCAGAACTCGCTGGCGCGCGTATCCAAGACGCCCGGCCGCACCCAGCAGCTGGTCTATTTCCAGGTGCAGCCGGAGCGCTATCTGGTCGACCTGCCGGGCTATGGCTACGCCAAGGTGCCGCAGGACCTGCAGGCGCACTGGCAGGCCTTCATCGACAAGTACTTCCGCACCCGCGAGGCGCTCAAGGGCCTGGTGGTGGTGATGGACATCCGCCATCCGCTGAAGGACTACGACAAGCAGATGCTCGGCTACGCGGTCGAGCGTGGCCTGCCGGCCCATGCGCTGCTCACCAAGGGCGACAAGCTCGGCCGCGGCCAGCAGATGCAGTCGTTGCAGAAGGTGCGCAAGGAACTGTCGGCCCTGTGGGCCGACAGCGTGACGGTGCAGGTCTATTCGAGCGAATCGCGCCAGGGCGTGGACGAGCTGCGCGGCATCGTCGGTGGCTGGCTCGGCCTGGGCGCCGAGGCGCCGCAGGCCGGCTGAGCCGTCAGTGCGCCGCGGGCAGCGGCGCGAATTCGCCCGGCACCCAGGCGAACGCCTCGCCCTCGCGGCGGACATGGCCCAGCCCCGGGAACGGCAGGTGCGCGCCTGCGACCCACCAGCCCTGGTCGGCGGCCTCGGCCAGCATGCGGCGGCGCGACTGGATCGCCGCGGCGCGGTCGCTGTCGGCTTCGTAGCTGGCTTCCGGCTGGGTGAACTGCACGGCGTGGAAGTGCACCAGGTCGCCCCACACCAGCAGCTTGCCGCCGGCACCGCCATCGAACAGCCATGACACGTGGCCCGGCGTATGCCCGTGCGTGTCCAGCGCGACCACGCCATCGGGCAGCGCGTCCCCCGGCGCGAAACGATGCAGGCGCGCCGCGTACGGGGCCACGGCCTTGCGTGCCTGCGGGAAGGCGAAGCGCAGGAACGCCGGCGCGGTGGCTTCGCTGGCCGGGTCCAGCCAGTAGTCGGCATCGGCACGCGAAAGCCACACCGCCGCCTTCGGGTAGGCCGCGTGGCCCTGCTCGTCGAGCAGGCCGCACAGGTGGTCCGGGTGCGCATGGGTCAGCACGATGTCATCCACCTGCTCGGGCCGGTAGCCGGCCGCGCGCAGGTTCGCCAGCACCTGGCCCAGGCCCGGGCCGAAGCACTGCTGGGTACCGGTATCGACCAGCGTGAGGTGGCGGCCGTGCTGCACCAGGTAGGCGTTGACCGCGGTCTGCAGGCCCTTCGGGTCTTCGGGCACGTAGCGGTGGTCGAGCAGGCGCGCGACGCGGCCGGGTTCGATGCCGACCAGCGCCTGCCGCGCCAGCGCCACCGTGCCATCGAACAGCGCTGTCACGCGCAGGTCGCCGATCTGCTGGCGGTACACGCCGGGCACCTGGGTGTCGGTCGGGGGCGGGGCTTCGGCGCGCACGCCGGGCGCCCATGACAGGGCCAGCAAGAGCAGCGGGGCGAACAGACGGAACTGCATGGGGAACTCCGATCGAAATGCGGCAGCGCCGCGACCCGCACAGCCTGCAACCGCGCAAGCGCGCGATCCGCTCACTCTGCGTCGTGCATCGCTCAGGCCGCCGTGCGCGTGGCGTTGCCGATCACCGACGGATCGAGCTGGTAGCGCGCCTGGAAGCGCCGGCTGAAGCTGCCGACCGAGCGGTAGCCCACGCGCGCAGCCACGCTCTTGAGCGGCAGGCGCGTGGTGTAGAGCAGTTCCATGGCCTGCGCGAGCCGCGCATCGGCGACCAGTTCGCGCAGGCCGGTGTGCTCCTCGGCGAGGCGCCGGCGCAACGTGGCGCCGCTGAGGCCGAATGCGTCCTCGAAATCGCGCGATTGCCAGTCGCGCGCAGGCTGCGCGGCCACCAGTGCGCGCAGCTCGCTGGCCAGGCTGGGTTGCGGTGGCAGCAGCAGCGCACCATGGCCTTGCCGGCACAGGTCGATCACCAGCGCGGTGAGCGACAGGCGTGCTTCGGCATAGCGTGCCTGCGTCAATGCATCCTGCCAGCGCACCAGCTCCGCGCCGAGCGGCGCCAGCGGCATCGCCGCGATCGCGCCCCCGGCCGGGGGCAACGCTTCACGCCACAGCCCGCGCGCGGCGGCCAACACTTCCTCGCACAGCGGCACGATCACCGTCTGGTACAGGCCGCTATGCGGGTCCGGTACGTTGACCACGTCCATACGGCACGCGCGCGTGACCAGCAGCACGTCGCCGGGTTGCAGGCGCAACGCGTGTCCGTCGCAGCGCACCTGCTTGGTGCCCTGCAGCAGGATCGCCAGTTGCGGCCGCGGCACGTCCACCGACTGCACGCCATGTTCGTGACGCGCGTTGATGCAGGCGAATCCGTCGCTGCGGTCGCAGTCGGCCAGCCGTGCGAGACGGGCGAGCAGGGGCAGGGCGGGATCGGGTGCGGCGGTCATGGCCGGTGCTTCATACCATGACGTCGAACAAGCCGCCGATCAGGCGCGCTGCCGCCATCGCCGCCGCCCCCCAGAACGTGACGCGCAACGCACCGCGCCATGGCGAGGCACCGCCCATCCACGCCGCCCACGCACCCGTGCACAGCAGGCCGAGCAGCGTCGCCAGCGTGGTGGCCGAGGCCGCCTGCGTCGCCGGGGCGAAGCTCGCCACCGCCATCGGCAGGGCGGCGCCACAGCAGAACGCCAGCGCCGAGGCCATCGCCGCTTGCAGCGGGCGCGCGCGCAGGCTGTCGGTAATGCCCAACTCGTCACGCGCGTGGGCGGCAAGCGCATCGTGCGCGGTGAGCTGCACGGCGACCTCCCGCGCGAGCGCGGTCTCCAGGCCACGCTGGCGGTAGATCGCCGCGAGTTCTTCCAGCTCGCTCTCCGGCTCCTCGTGCAGTTCGCGCCGCTCCACCGCCAGGTCCGCCGCTTCGGTATCGGCCTGCGATTGCACCGAGACGTACTCGCCGGCGGCCATCGACATCGCGCCGGCCACCGTCGCCGCCACGCCGGCCGCCAGCACCGCCTGGGGCTGCACGCCGCTGGCGGCCACGCCCACGACCACGCCGGCCACCGACACGATGCCGTCGTTGGCCCCGAGCACCGCGGCGCGCAACCAGCCGACGCGGTCGGCGCGATGGACTTCCGCATGGCGGCTGGGCAATGGAGATGGGCGTGGCATGGTCTCTCCCTGGGGGGATGCAAGGGGCGCAAAGCACGATCGTGCCAGCGTGGACGGAAATGTGTAGCGTCAGTTCCGAAACGTCCCGCGAACGGGGCTCAGGCTATAGTGCGAGCCCTTGTGACGGCCACCCCCCGGCCGCACTTCCTTCCGCCCCACCTTGCAGCGAGCCCGCCCCTTGTCGAGCCCCAGCCACGTCGCCGACACGCCGATCACCGACCGCCGCGAACTCGTCGAGGTGCTCGCCTCCGGCGAGAAGCCAGCCGCGCAGTGGCGCATCGGTACCGAGCACGAGAAGTTCGGCTTCCGCCTGGACGATCTGCGTCCGCCGACGTTCGAAGGTCCCCAGGGCATCGAGGCGCTGCTCACCGGCCTGACCCGCTTTGGCTGGGAGCCGGTGCAGGAGAACGGGCACACCATCGCGCTGCTGCGCGACGGCGCCTCGGTGACGCTGGAGCCGGCCGGCCAGCTGGAGCTCTCCGGCGCGGCGCTGGAGACCATCCACCAGACCTGCGTGGAGACCGGCACGCACCTGGGCGAGGTGGCCGAAGTGGCCGGCGAATTGCGGCTGGGCTTCCTCGGCATGGGCTTCCAGCCGAAGTGGGCACGCGCCGACATGCCGTGGATGCCGAAGGGCCGCTACAAGATCATGCGTTCCTACATGCCCAAGGTCGGCCAGCTCGGCCTGGACATGATGACGCGCACCTGCACGGTGCAGGTCAACCTGGACTACGCCACCGAAGCGGACATGGTGAAGAAGTTCCGCGTTTCGCTGGCGTTGCAGCCGATCGCCACGGCACTGTTCGCCGATTCGCCGTTTACCGAGGGCCAGCCCAACGGCTACCTCAGCTACCGCTCGCACATCTGGACCGACACCGATGCCGACCGCACCGGCATGCTCGACTTCGTGTTCGAGGACGGTTTCGGCTACGAGCGCTACGTCGACTACTTGCTCGACGTGCCGATGTACTTCTCCTACCGCGATGGCATCTATCACGACGCCAGCGGCCAGAGCTTCCGGGATTTCATGCAGGGCCGCCTGCCGGTACTGCCGGGCGCGCTGCCCACGCTGCGCGACTGGTCCGATCACATGACCACCGCGTTCCCGGAAGTTCGCCTGAAGAAATACCTGGAGATGCGCGGTGCCGATGCCGGCCCGTGGGCACGCCTGTGCGCGCTGCCGGCGTTCTGGGTGGGCCTGCTGTACGACGACGCGGCGCTCGATGCCGCGTGGGACCTGGTCAAGGATTTCAGCCTGGCCGAGCGCCATGCGCTGCGCGACGGCGTGCCGAAGCACGCGCTCAAGCTGCCGTTCCGTGCGGGCACCGTGCGCGACCTGGCCGCCCGCGCGGTGGAGATCGCGATCGCCGGCCTGCAGCGGCGTGCTCGCCGCAATGCCGATGACCAGGACGAAAGCGGCTTTCTGGATGTGCTGCGCGAGATCGTGGATAGCGGCCTCACCCCGGCCGAGCGCAAGCTGGCGCTGTTCCATGGCCGCTGGCAGGGCAGCGTGGACCCGGTGTTCGCCGAGTTCGCCTACTAGGAAGCGGTCGCCGGCAGGCAGGGCAGGCGTACGCTGGCGCGCAGCCCGCCCTCGGGGCGGTTGTCCAGCGACAGCTCCCCGCCATGCGCGCTGGCGATGCCGTTGGCCACCGCCAGGCCCAGGCCGATCCCGCCGGTATCGCGGTTGCGCGAACTTTCGCCGCGCACGAACGGCAACAGCAGCTGCTCGCGCTGCGCCGGGTCGATGCCCGGGCCGTCGTCATCGACCCACAGCACGCAGTGGCCGTCGGCGTGGTGCAGGCTCAGCCGCGCGTTGCCGCCGTACTTCAATGCGTTCTCGCACAGATTGGCGACCATCCGCCGCAGCGCCATCGGGTCGCCTTCCACCAGCACCGATTCTCCCGGCAGCACGCGCGCATCGGCGCCGGTGTCGGCCAGGTCGTCCACCACGCCTTCGGCCACCAGACGGAAATCCAACCGCGAACGTGGGCCGGCGCGCTGCGCGTTGCGGATGAAATCCAGCGCGGCGGTGATCATCGTCTTCATCTCCTCGATGTCGCCGAGCACGCGCTCGCGCAGCGGCTCCGGGGCCGATTCCATGCGGAACGCCAGCCGCGCCAGGGGCGTGCGCAGGTCGTGGGCAATCGCCGCCACCATCTGCGTGCGCTCGTGGACCATGCGGCTCAAGCGCGCCTGCATGGTGTTGAACGAATCCACCGCCTGCGCCAGTTCGGTGGGCCCCTGCGGCGGAAGTGGCGCGGCATCGGGATGGCGGCCGAGGCGGTCGGCGGCTTCGGAGAAACGGCGGATCGGCGCGGAGAGCGCGCGCGAGAACCACCACGCCAGTGGCAGCATCAGCAGCAGGCCGGCGCCGAACAGCAGCACCACCTGCAACTTGAACGCGCCGCTGAGCCGGCGGCCGGGCGAGGTGACGACACGCCAGTGGCCATCGGCCTGGCGCGCGGCCGCAGTGAAGCCGTCGAGCTGGTTCTTGCCGGCCATGAAGTCGAAGCCGGGGCTGTGGCGCCACGGGCTGCCGCCCGAGCCAGCGCCGCCATCCATACGCGCATCGAACTGCGGCGGCGGCATCGGCGGCAGGGCGCTGTCGTCGGGCGCGGAGTCGGGCAGGCCAACGCGGTCGGCGAAAGCGGCCGCCTCGGCGGCCTGCCGGGCCGCTTCGTCCGACCCGGTGCCGTCCGGCGCCGAGGCCGCAGGCGGGCCACCGTCCCACGGCCGCATCGGCGGCCCGAAACCGGGCCCGGCCGGCAGCCCCTGCAGGCTGGTGTAAAAGCGCACGCTGTCGGCGGGCACGCCCATCCAGCGGGCCATCACCGCCTCGATGCGTGGCTCGCGGTGCTGGTTTGGCCCGGGCATGGGCATCGTCGGTTGCTCGTGCACCTGCAGCTTGGCATCGGCGGCCGGCATGCGCGTGCTGAGCAGCGCGATCACTTCCGGCGGATGCGCCGGGGCATCGAAGATCGGCGTGCGCAGCACCAGCAGCGCAACGCCCAGGCCCTGCGCGAACAGCAGCGCGCCGGCCAGCAGCAGGAACGTGCGCGCGAAGATCGACAGCCGCCGGCGCGGCCGCGGCGTGCTCACAAACGCGCCACGTTCGGCAGCAGCATGTAGCCCTCGTTGCGCACCGTGCGGATCATCTCGGTGTGCACGCGCTCGTTGATCTTGCGGCGCAGGCGGCTGATCTGGCTGTCGATGGCGCGGTCGTAGACGTCGGTTTCGCGGCCGCGTGCCAGGTCGAGCAGCTGGTCGCGGCTGAGCACGCGCTGCGGATGCTCGACGAACGTGCGCAGCAGGCCGAACTCGCCGTCGGAGAGGTGGATGAACACCCCGGTCGGGTCGCGCAGGTCGCGGCGCATCACGTCCAGCCGCCAGCCGGCGAACTCGTATACGTTGCCGCGGTGGTCAGACAACTCGGCCTGCAGCTGGCTGCGACGCAGCAGGGCGCGCACGCGGGCGAGCAGCTCGCGCGGATTGCAGGGCTTGGCGAGGTAGTCGTCGGCGCCTACTTCCAGTCCGATGATGCGGTCGGTGTCATCGCCCAGCGCGCTGAGCATGATCACCGCCGGCGCATTGCGCTCGTTGGCCAGCTGGCGCGCCGCGCTCAGGCCATCCTCTCCCGGCATCATCACGTCCAGTACCACCAGGTCGGCACGGCGCTCGTTCATCGCCTGCCGCATGCCGTTGACGTTCTCGGCGGTGCGGACGTGGTAGCCGTGCTCGCCGAGGAAATCACCGATGAGCCGGCGCAGGTCGGGGTCGTCGTCGACCACCAGAATCGAAGCAGACATGGATGTCTCGCGAAGGCGCCGCGGCTGCGGCCATACGGGGGAACACCATGATACGAAGCGCCTGGCGGCGCTGGTTGTCAATGCGTGTCAGCCGATGGCCGGCGTGGCCACACCGGGCCAAACCGCGGGCAAGGCGCCGGCCGATGCTATGGGCCGGGGAGGGCTGGCATCGAAGGACCGGCCCTGAACGAACGGCGGCAAATCCGTGACATCACCGGTTGCCACGCTTCGCGAAACGCATGGCCAAGGAGAAGAACCGAATGAAGATCCCATCGACCGCCTCGCGGCGCACTGGCGCGCTGCTGCTGGCTGTTTCGCTGCTCGCCGGCTGCGCGGGCATGTGTCCGCGCGGGGAGCCGTTGCCGCCGCCGCCTCCGCCACCCCCGCCGCCGGGCGGACCTTTCGCGCACCACCCACCGCGTGACCCGGCATTCGCGCAGGCCATGCAGGCGTGTCTGCAGGCGCCGGGCGAGGAAGCGGCCGGCGCCGATGGCCCGGGCAAGGGCGGGCCGGTGCATCCGGATCGCGAGGCGATCGATGCCTGCCTGAAGGAGCACGGCGTGGCACCGCCGCCGCCACGCGATTGAACTGCGGCCTGGCGATGCAGCCGTGACGGCTGCATTAGCCCTCAGCTCATCGGGTCGAACATGAAGACCCGCAGCTCCTGTGCGCAGCGGCAAGCCTTCGCAACGCGAGCCGCCCAGGCAATCGCTTCCTCGCGCCCGGATACTTCGAGCACGAGGAAGCCGCCGTCCAGCGTCGGCGCCCACGGATAGCCGCCTTCGGCGACCTTGCCGTCGCCCGACACCAGCACGGGCGGTACCGACTCGTCGATGCCGCCGCCGAAGACATATACGCCCGCCGCCTTTGCCTGCTCGATCATCGCGTGCGCCTCGTCGCTGACGGCCTGCATTTCGGTGTCGGGCACTTGCATCGCGGCGCTGGGAAAGGAGATGAGGT
The DNA here is from genome assembly GCA_023386795.1 of Pseudomonadota bacterium. Lineage (GTDB taxonomy): Bacteria > Pseudomonadota > Gammaproteobacteria > Xanthomonadales > Xanthomonadaceae > Stenotrophomonas_A. The sequence continues at coordinate 3,978 of JAEWJB010000154.1, read as the reverse complement.
ACTTCGCCATGGCGGGGCCTCTCACGGTAAGTGGCCAGAGCCTACTCCGTTGCCGCCCATGGCGGACGGGGGCCTCCACCCCGCTTTCACAACCCGATCACTGAACGCTGCGGTGTTTTGCGCCACTCTGTGCGAAGCCAATCCTCCCGGAGTCGCCATGACCGACGTGAAGATGAGCCGCCGCAGCGTCCTGATCGGAGGCGCAGTCTCGGCCGCCGGGGTCGCCGCCAGCGGCCGACTGGCCGCGCAGGCCGCCGAAGCGGTGTTGCCCGCCACGCCCGAACCGCCGCCGCGCAGCACCGTGCACCTGGAGGTCAATGGCCGCCCGGTCACGCTCGCGCTGGACAACCGCACCACGCTGCTCGATGCGCTGCGCGAACACCTGCACCTCACCGGCACCAAGAAAGGGTGCGACCACGGGCAGTGCGGGGCTTGCACGGTGATCGCCGATGGGCGCCGCATCAACGCCTGCCTGTCACTGGCGGTGATGAACGAAGGCGCGAAGATCACCACCATCGAGGGCCTCGGCACCCCGGATGCGCTGCATCCCATGCAGGCCGCCTTCGTTCGGCACGACGGCTACCAGTGTGGCTATTGCACGGCAGGGCAGATCTGCTCGGCGGTCGGCATGCTGGAGGAATGGCGCAATGGCATGCCCAGCCATGTCTCCGCTTCGCTGACCGGCAAGACGCCGCTGGATGCGAGCGAACTGCGCGAGCGCATGAGCGGCAACCTGTGCCGCTGCGGCGCATATTCCAATATCGCCGAGGCCATTGGCGAAGTAGCGGGAGGCCGTACATGAAAGCCTTCACCTACGAACGCGCGACCGATCCGGCCGCCGCTGCCGCGCAGGCCGCACGCACGCCGGGCGCACGGTTCATTGCCGGTGGTACCAACCTGCTGGACCTGATGAAGCTGCAGATCGAAGCGCCCGTGCACTTGATCGACGTCAACGGCCTGGCGCTGGACCGCGTGGAAGACCTGCCCGACGGCGGACTGCGCATCGGTGCGCTGGTCCGCAATGCCGACCTTGCCGCACATCCACGCGTGCGCCGTGATTACGCGCTGCTATCGCGCGCACTGCTGGCCGGCGCCTCGGCGCAACTGCGCAATCGCGCCACCACGGCCGGCAACCTGCTGCAGCGCACGCGGTGCCCGTACTTCTACGACCCGCAGCAGGCCTGCAACAAGCGCCTGCCTGGCAGCGGCTGTGCGGCGATGGGGGGCTTCAATCGCAACCTGGCGGTAGTGGGGGCCAGCGAACATTGCATCGCCACCCATCCCAGCGACATGGCCGTGGCGATGCGCGCGCTGGATGCCCAAGTGGAAACGGTGCGCGGCGATGGCCGCACGCGACAGATTCCGCTGGCGCAGTTCTATCGCGCGCCCGGCGATACCCCGCACCAGGAAACGGTACTGGAGCGCGGCGAACTCATTACCGCCGTCGTGCTGCCGCCGCCACTCGGCGGTCAGCACGTCTACCACAAGGTCCGCGACCGCGCGTCGTACGCCTTCGCGATCGTGTCGGTGGGCGTGGTCGTGGGCAAGGACGGCGCGCTGCGCGTGGCTTTGGGCGGCGTGGCGCCGCAGCCGTGGCGAGTGGAGGCGGCCGAGCAGGGCCGTGATGCCCGTCGCATCGCCGCGCGCCTGCTGGACGGCGCACGCACCACGCCACAGAACGCCTTCAAGCTGCCGCTGGTGGAGCGCACGCTGGCGGCCGTACTCGACGAAGCGAGGGCCTGAGATGAAATTCGATACCCCCGCCGGTACCAACCCCATCGATCGCCTGAAGGTGGTCGGCCAGCCCCTGGACCGCATCGACGGCCCACGCAAGACCACCGGCACCGCGCCGTACGCGTATGAGCATCACGAGGCCGTGCCTGACGCCGTCTATGGCTACGTGGTGGGTGCCGGCATCGCCAAGGGCGCGATCCGCAGCATGGAGCTGGCCGCGGCGCGGCAATCGCCCGGCGTGCTGGGCATCGTCACCGCGCAGAATGCCGGCAAGCTCGGCAAGGGCAAGTTCAATACCGCCAACCTGCTCGGCGGGCCGCGCATCGAGCACTACCACCAGGCCATTGCGCTGGTGGTGGCCGAAACCTTCGAGCAGGCGCGCGCGGCCGCGCAGCGCATCAAGGTCGACTACCAACGCGAAAACGGCGCCTACGACCTGCACGCCGCCAAGGGCAGCGCGACCAAGCCCAAGTCCGACCAAGGCCCACCGGATACCGCCGTGGGCGACTTCGCCGGCGCCTTCGCCGCTGCGCCGGTGAAGCTGGACCAGACCTACACCACGCCCGACCAGGCGCACGCGATGATGGAGCCCCACGCGTCGATCGCGCGCTGGGACGGCGATGCGCTGACGCTGTGGACGTCCAACCAGATGATCGACTTGGGCGTGGGCGACGTCGCCAAGACGTTGGGCATTCCCAAGGAAAAGGTGCGCCTGGTTTCGCCTTATATCGGTGGCGGTTTCGGCGGCAAGCTGTTCGTGCGCGCCGACGCGCTGCTGGCGGCGCTGGGCGCCAGGCAGGTGCGCCGCCCGGTCAAGGTGATGCTGACGCGCCCGCTGATGTTCAACAACACCACGCACCGGCCGGCGACGATTCAGCGCATCCGCCTCGGCGCCACCCCCGATGGCCGCTTCCAGGCCATCGGCCACGAAAGCTGGTCGGGCGACCTGCCCGGGGGCGGGCCGGAGACTGCGGTGAACCAGACGCGCCTGCTGTACGCCGGCGCCGATCGCATGACCGCCACACGCCTGGCGGTGCTCGACTTGCCGGAAGGCAACGCGATGCGCGCCCCCGGCGAAGCCCCGGGCTTGATGGCGCTGGAAATCGCCGTGGACGAGATGGCCGAGCAACTCGGCATGGATCCCATCGAACTGCGCATCCGCAACGACACCCAGGTCGACCCGGAACATCCGCAACGGCCGTTCTCGCAGCGCCAGCTGGTGCGCTGCCTGCAGGAAGGCGCCGAGCGGTTCGGCTGGGCCAAACGCCGACCGAAGCCGGCCAGCACGCGCGAAGGCCGCTGGTGGATCGGGCAGGGCGTGGCGGCCGCATTCCGCAATAACCTGGTGATGCCCTCGGCCGCGCGCGTGGCGCTGGAAAGCGATGGCACGGTGCGCGTGGAAACCGACATGACCGACATCGGCACCGGCTCGTACACGATCATCGCGCAGACGGCGGCCGAGATGCTCGGCGTGCCGGTATCGCGCGTGGACGTGCGCCTGGGCGATTCGCGCTTCCCGGTATCGGCGGGGTCGGGCGGGCAGTGGGGCGGCAACAGTTCCACTGCCGGCGTATATGCGGCCTGCGTCAAGCTGCGGCAGGTGTTGTCCGAGCGCGCGGGCATTGCCGTGGATGCGGTCGACTTCAGCAATGGCCGCGTGCACGGTGGCGGGCGGGACGTCGCGTTGGAGGCCCTGGCGAAACAGGGCCGCGTCGTGGCGGAAGAACGCATCGAGTACGGTGACCTGGCGGAGAAGTTCCAGCAGTCCACGTTCGGCGCGCATTTCGTCGAAGTCGCGGTGGATGCGGCGACCGCCGAAATCCGCGTGCGCCGCATGCTGGCGGTATGCGCCGCGGGACGCATCCTCAATCCGAAATCGGCACGCAGCCAGGTGATCGGCGCGATGACGATGGGCGTGGGTGCGGCGTTGATGGAAGAACTGGTGGTGGACCGCCGGCTGGGGTTCTTCGTCAACCACGACCTGGCCGGCTATGAAGTGCCGGTGCATGCGGATATCCCGCACCAGGAGGTCGTGTTCCTGGATGAAACCGACCCGGTGTCCTCGCCGATGAAGGCCAAGGGCGTGGGCGAGCTGGGCATCTGCGGTGTCGGCGCGGCGGTGGCCAATGCGATCCACCATGCCACTGGCATACGCGTGCGCGAATATCCGATCACCCTCGACAAGCTGCTGGCGAAGATGCCCTCGGCCTGAGGTTCGTATTCGCGGCCGGCTTCCGTGCCGGC
>JAEWJB010000099.1 GCA_023386795.1 Pseudomonadota bacterium | reverse complement strand
GGCTATGCCAGCCACCAGCGCGCACTGCGCGACCTGATCCAGCGCCGCCACAGCGAGCCGCACGTGCTGGTGCTGATCGGCGCCAAGGTCGAGCTGCCGGCCGAGCTGGAAGCACTGGCGGTGCGCTTCAACCCGCGCCTGCCCGATGCCAACGCCCTGCTGAAGATGCTGCGCGAGGAGGCCGACGCCTACGCACGCGAGCTCGGCGGCCGCCGTGTCGAGGTCGACAGCGAGGCGGTGAAGAAGATCCTGAAGAACCTGCAGGGCCTGAGCCTGGTCGATGCCCGCCGCATTGCCCGCCAGCTGATCTACGCCGATGGCGCGCTGCGCGACGACGACCTGCCGCAGCTGGCACGGCTTAAGTTCGAGCTGCTCAACCGCAGCGGCCACCTGCACTACGAGTACGACAACGCGCGCTTTGCCGACGTGGCCGGGGCGAACCGCCTCAAGCGCTGGATCAACCAGCGCCGGGCGGCGTTCGTCACCGGCAGCGTGCCGGCCGGGCTGGACCCGCCCAAGGGCGTGCTGCTGCTCGGCGTGCAGGGCTGCGGCAAGTCGATGCTGGCCAAGGCCACCGCCGCCGGCTTCGGGGTGCCGCTGCTGCGGCTGGATTTCGGCAGCCTCTACAACAAGTACCACGGTGAGACGGAGAAGAACCTGCGCGAGGCGCTGGCGTCGGCCGAGCAACTCGCGCCGTGCGTGCTGTGGATCGACGAGGTCGAAAAAGGCCTGGCCAGCGGTGGCGAGGACGGTGGGGTGTCGCGGCGCGTGCTGGGCTACCTGCTGACCTGGATGGCCGAGCGCCAGAGCCAGGTGTTCATCGTGGCTACCGCCAACCAGGTGCACGAGCTGCCCGCCGAACTGCTGCGCAAGGGCCGGTTCGACGAGATTTTCTTCGTCGACCTGCCCACGCCGGACACGCGGGTGGAGCTGTTGCGCCTGCACCTGGGACGGCGCGGGCTCGATGCCGACGGCTTCGCGCTGCCGGCCCTGGCCGCGGCGAGCCAGGGGTTTTCCGGCGCCGAGATCGAGCAGGCCATCGTCTCCGGCCTCTACGCGGCGCATGCCGAGCAGCGCCCGCTGGACGACACGCTGCTGATGCAGGAAATCCGCGCCACGCGCCCCCTGTCGGTGCTGATGGCCGAACAGGTGCAGGCGCTGCGCGAATGGGCCGCCGAGCGTACCGTGCCGGCGGACTAGCCGTTCAGGCGAAGCGCGCGAGCATCCACGCCCAGGCCGGCAAGGTCAGCAGCGACAGCAGGATGCTGTAGCCCACCATCGCCGCCGCCAGCCGCGGCGCCAACCGGTGCGAGATCGCCAGGGCGGCGGCGGTGATCATCGTCGGCATCGCCGTTTCCAGCACGTTGGCCTGCAGCCGTTCGCCTTGCAGGCCCAAGGCCAGGGACAAGGGCCACGCCAGCAGCGGCAGCACCAGCAGCTTGAGCAGCAGGCCGGCGCCGAGCGGGCGCAGTTCGGAAAGCGGCAGCCGCAACTGCAGCGAGAAACCCACCGCCAGCATCACCAGCGGCAACATCGCATCGGACAGGCTCTTGAGCGCCGCGCCGATCCACGCCGGGGGCTGTTCGGGCATCACCGTCAACGCCAGCAACAGCGCCCATAGCGGCGGGAAACGCGCGATACGCAGCAGGATCTGCCGGGTGGTCGGCGGCGTGTCGCCGCTGTAGCGCGCCAGCACGTACAGCCCGAAGGTCGACAGCAGCACGAAGGTGCCGAACTGGTCGTAGACCACCGCGTAGGGCAACGCGTGGTCGCCCAGCAGCGCGCGGATCATCGGGTAACCGATGAAGCTGGAGTTGCTCAGCGCCACGCACATGAGCAGTACCGCGTGCTCGTCGCGGCGCAGCTTCAACGCGCGCGTGCACAGCGTCACCAGCGCCACGGCGGCAGCGGCCAACAGCCAGGGCGTGGCGACAAGCCCCAGCAGCGAGCGGTCCAGATGCAGGCGCGGCACGTAGGTGAGTACCGCGGCCGGCAGGCACAGGTAGAGCACGACGCGGTTGAGCACGTCGGCGCTGTTCTCCGGCAGCACGCGCAGGCGTGCGAACAGCAGCCCCAGCCCGAGGGTCAGCAGGATGAGGGCGAAAGCATCCAGGGCCATGGGCGGTACGCGGGCCTTCGTGGGCCGGACGGCCGCGAGGCGGCCGCCGGCACCGTGTCCTTACGGCCAGGCCGGCGGATTGGCCTGGTAGGCGGCCAGCACCGCGGCCAGCACGGCTCGCTCGTCCTCGCTCCACTCCGGCAGCAAGGTGGCGAAATTGCCCGCATCGCCCCATTTGTCCGGCCAGGTGCGCGCGGCGGCGGCAAACCAGCTGACGGCCTCGTCCTTGCGGTCGAGCTTCCACAGCGTCAGCGCCAGCGTCGGCGGCAGCCAGTCGGGCGTGGCCGGGCGGCCGCTGCTCAGCGTGATCCACTGGTGCAGCGCCTGTTCCGGGTCGCCGGCACGCAGCAGTGCCCAACCGTAGTTCCAGGCGGCCTGGCGGTACTGCTGGCTGTTGGAGGACGTGGCGGCCAATGCGGCCTTGTAGAGCTGGTCGCCCAGTTCGCGACGGCCGCCGGAAATGGCCAGCGTGCCGAGTTGCACGCGTGCCTCGACGGCGCGCGGATCGCGCTGCACGAGGGCAGCCAGCTTGTCCACGACGGCATCGCCCTGCCCGGGCACCACCACGACAGGCCGTGTGGTGCTGCGGTCCTCGTCGAAATAGAACTCCTTGGGCTTGGGCACGGCCTGTGCCCACGCGCTCGCGCAGAACGCCCACGCGGCCAACGCCATGGCGACACGCCATGCTTGAGTCTTCTTCACGTCTACATTCCCCCTAAAAACCGGATACACCCCTTCCTCCCACCTTGCATCCTAACCGCACGAGCGCACAAGACACGAGTGCGCGGGGTCACAGAAGGCGCCACTGTTACAATCGCCGACCGCGCGGCCTCCTCGCGGAGCCGACCTGCCAACCCCGCCGGGCCAGCCATGACCAGCACCGCCGAACTTACCTCGCCGTCCTCCGCCAACACGCCGGCGATCGGCACCCTGGACCGCGATTACACGCTGGAGCACAAATACACGCGCACCGACGGGCGCATCTACCTGTCCGGCGTGCAGGCGCTGGTGCGCCTGCCGTTGATGCAGCGCCTGCGCGACGAAGCCGCAGGCCTGCATACGGCCGGTTTCATCAGCGGCTATCGCGGCAGCCCGCTCGGCGGGTTCGACCTGGAACTGTGGCGCGCGCGCAAGCACCTGGACGCGGCGAAGGTGAAGTTCACCCCGGGCCTCAACGAGGACCTGGCCGCCACGATGGTATGGGGCACGCAGCAGACCCACCTGTTCCCCGGCGCCACCGTCGATGGCGTGTTCGGCATGTGGTACGGCAAGGGCCCCGGTGTGGACCGCACCGGTGACGTGTTCAAGCACGGCAATGCCGCCGGCACCTGGCGCCATGGCGGCGTGCTGGCGCTGGCCGCCGACGACCACGCCTGCCGCAGCTCCACCCTGCCGCACGGCAGCGAGGACGAATTCGTCAGCGCGATGATGCCCATCCTCAACCCGGCGGGCGTGCAGGACATCCTCGACCTGGGCCTGGTGGGCTGGGCGATGAGCCGTTTCACGGGGCGCTGGATCGGCTTCAAGACCATCGCCGAGACGGTGGAATCCTCCGCCTCGGTGCAGGTGGACCCGTTCGCGCGCCGCATCGTGCTGCCGGAGGATTTCGAGCTGCCGGCCGGCGGGCTGGGCATCCGCTGGCCGGACCCGCCGCTGGACCAGGAGATGCGCCTGCACCGCTATGCGGTGAAGGCCGCTCAAGCCTTCGCGCGCGCCAACGGCATCGACCGCACGGTGATGGACAGCCCGAACGCGCGGCTGGGCATCGTCACCACCGGCAAGAGCTACCTGGATGTGCTGCAGGCCCTGGAATACCTCGGCCTGGACGAAGCTGCGTGCGCGGCGATCGGCATCCGCGTCTACAAGGTCGGCATGACCTGGCCGCTGGAGCCGGTGGGTATCACCCGCTTCGCGCAGGGGCTGGAAGATATCGTCGTGGTGGAGGAGAAGCGCGCCTTCATCGAGCGCCAGATGAAGGAGCTGTTCTACAACTGGCCGGCGAGCCAGGGCGCGCGCCCGAGCATCGTCGGCAAGTACGACGAGGCCGGCGAGTGGATCCTGCCCTCCACTGGCGAACTCACCCCCGCGACCATCGCCGCGGTGATCGGCAAGCGCATCCAGCGCTTCTTCAACACCGAATCCATCGAGCAGCGTTTGCGCTGGATGGAAGCCAAGGAAGCGGAGATGGCCTTGCCGCGCGCGCAATTCCCGCGCGTGCCGCATTACTGCTCCGGCTGCCCGCACAACACCTCCACCGCGGTGCCCGAGGGCTCGCGCGCGATGGGCGGCATCGGCTGCCATTACATGGTGACGTGGATGGACCGCGCCACCGACACCTTCACCCACATGGGCGGTGAAGGCGTGACGTGGTCCGGGCAGGCGCCGTTCACCGACACGCCGCATGTGTTCCAGAACCTCGGCGACGGCACCTACTTCCACAGCGGCACGCTGGCGATCCGCCAGTCGGTCGCCACAGGCGTCAACATCACCTACAAGATCCTCTACAACGACGCGGTCGCCATGACCGGCGGCCAGCCGGTGGACGGCACGCTCACCGTGCCGGACATCGCCCGGCAGATGCACGCCGAGGGCATCCATACCATCGTGGTGCTGAGCGACGACATCACCAAGTGGTCGCGCCGCCGCGACCTGTTCCCGCACGACACCGAGTTCCACGACCGCAGCGAACTGGACGAGGTGCAAAAGCGCCTGCGCACGGTGAAGGGCGTGAGCATCCTCATCTACGACCAGACCTGCGCGACCGAGAAGCGCCGCCGCCGCAAGCGCGGCAAGCTGGTCGACCCGCCGAAGCGGGTGATGGTCAACTCGCTGGTCTGCGAGGGCTGCGGCGACTGCGGGGAAAAGAGCTTCTGCGTCTCCGTGCTGCCCAAGGAAACCGAATTCGGGCGCAAGCGCGAGATCGACCAGTCCAACTGCAACAAGGACTATTCATGCGTCTCGGGCTTCTGCCCGAGCTTCGTGACCGTGCATGGCGGCGCACCGCGCAAGGGCCGCCGCAGCGACGCCACCCACTTGCTCGAGCACCTGCCCGAGCCGGTGCAGCGCACCGACCTGGCCGAGCCCTGGAACATCCTGATCACCGGCGTCGGCGGCACGGGCGTGGTGACCATCGGCGCGCTGCTCGGCATGGCCGGCCATCTGGAAGGCCGTGGCGCCACCGTGCTGGACCAGACCGGCCTGGCGCAGAAGGGCGGCGCGGTGACCACGCATGTGCGCATCGCGCGCACGCCGGAAGACATCCACGCCGTGCGCATCGCCGCCGGCGAGGCCGACCTGGTGCTGGGCTGCGACATGGTGGTGGTGAACGACTACTGGGCGCTGTCCAAGGTGCGCGCGGAACGCTCGGAAGTCGTGCTGAACACCTACGAGGCGATGCCGGGCAGCTTCACGACGCGTCCGGACCTGCAGTTCCCGGCGGCGGAGATCATCGCCGGCGTGCGGGTCGCCCTGGGGGGCCGCCAGCCGCAGCTGCTCGACGCCACCCAGCTGGCCACCGCGCTGCTGGGCGATGCCATCGCCACCAACCTCTTCATGCTCGGCCATGCCTGGCAGCAGGGCCTGGTGCCGTTGTCGTTCGAGGCGCTGATGCGCGCCATCGAGCTCAATGGCGCCGCGGTGCAGATGAACCAGCAGGCCTTCGCCTGGGGCCGCCTGGCGGCCATCGATCCGGAAGCGGTGCAGCAGGCCGCCGGCCTGGTACGCAACCGTGAGACCGCCGAAGAGCGCAAGCCGCATCACCTGCAATCGTTGCCGCCGCTGGACTGGGAAGGCAACGAAGGCGGCGCCACCGCCGCGCCGCGCGATACCGGCAACGGTCCGGCGGTGCGCGGGCTGCCGTCGGGCGATGGCGACGCGCTGGCGTTCCTGCCGATGGATGACGCACGCCTGTCGCGCTCGCTCGACGAGCTGGTCGCGCGCCGCGTGGCGTTCCTCACCGACTACCAGGATGCTGCCTACGCACAGCGCTATCGCGCGCTGGTGGAGCGCGTGCGGGCCGCCGAGCAGGCGCGGGCACCGGGCTCCACCGCGCTGTCCGAGGCGGTATCGCGCTACTACTTCAAGCTGATGGCGTACAAGGACGAGTACGAGGTCGCGCGGCTGTACACCAGCGGCGATTTCAAGCGCCGCCTCGAGCAGCAGTTCGAGGGCGACTACCAGGTGCGCTTCCACCTCGCCCCGCCATTGCTGGCCAAGAAGGACGCCGAGGGCCGGCTGGTCAAGCGCGAGTACGGGCCGTGGATGTTCAAGGCGTTCGGGCTGCTGGCCAAGCTGAGGTTCCTGCGCGGCGGCGCGTTCGACATCTTCGGCTACACGGCCGAACGGCGTGGCGAGCGGCAGCTGATCGCCGACTATGCGAAGACGGTGGAGTCGCTGCTGGAGAAACTGGACGCGGACAACGTGGGCCTGGCCGCGCAGATCGCTGCAATCCCGGAGCACATCCGCGGCTACGGGCACGTCAAGGAAGCGCACCTGCACGAGGCCAAGGCGCGCGAGGCGGCGCTGCTGGCGCAGTGGCGCAATCCGAAGGCGCTGCACATCGTGCAGGCAGCTTGATGCGGCGGTTGCGGGAACCTACCGCGGTGGCGCCAGCAGTTCCTTCGCGCTCAACCAGCCGTCGCCGTTCGCATCCTGCTTCTTGAAACGCGCGGTCAACGTGGCGATGTGGTCGGCCCGCGTGACCGACTTGCCGCGCCCGCCCGGCAGCTCGTCTGCGGTCAGTACGCCGTCGCCGTTGCGGTCCCGCTGGTCGAACGCATAGCTCATCCACGCCAGGTATTCGGCCAGGCTGATCCGTCCGTCGCCGTCGGTATCCATGCGCTTGAGGTATTCGCCGCTGTCGGTGACCTGCGCCGCGGCGCTCCCGGCCGCCAGGGCGAGCAGCACAACCCAGCACGACGAACGCCGCACGAGGCGGCGTTCGGGAGGTGCGGGCAGGGCGTTGCTGCGGCCGGTCATGCGCCGCGCAGGGCGTAGCCCTTCAGGCGCGCCGCATAGGCCTGCAACGCGGCGATGCCGCTGGCTTCGGCGTCATGGCACCAGGCTTGCAGCTGGCGCAGGCGCTCGGCCGCATCGTGGCTGCGGGCTTCCAGCAGCGCGGCCAGCCGCGCCCGATGCTCCACCAGCGTGCTGATGCGCGGGCGCTCGGCCACCCAGTCGTGCAGCTGCTGTCGTGCGTCGGGCTTGAGCCAGCGGCCGTCGTCCACCAGGCCGCGGCGCAGGCGCTTGGGCAGCAGTTCGCGCATGCGCGCACCCGCCGCGGCGGCTTCCTCGCGCAGCGCAGGCTTGAAGACGTTGCGCTGGTAGTCGGTCATGGCCTGGAAGCGGTGCGAGAGCAGCGCGCGCAGGGTGTCCGCGTCGGGCACGCTGATGTTCGGGCGGATATCCAGCTTCGGCGCCACGCGCAGCACCTTGGCCAGGCCCAGGCGCTCCAGCAGGCGGATCGCCTGCCAGCCGATATCGAATTCCCAGCGGCGCATGGAGAAACGCGCCGAGCTCGGGAAGGCGTGGTGATTGTTGTGCAGCTCCTCGCCGCCGATCCAGAACGCCCACGGGGTGAGATTGGTCGAGGTGTCGGCCGATTCGAAATTGCGATAGCCCCACCAGTGGCCGAGGCCGTTGACCACGCCGGCCGCCCAGAACGGGATCCACGCCATCTGGATCGCCCACAGCGCCACACCCGGCAGGCCGAACAGCACGGCATTGACGAAGAACAGCACCACCGGGCCGAGATTGGCATGCGGTGTGTAGACGTGGCGCTCGACCCAGTCGTCCGGGGCGCCCTTGCCGTACTGCTCCATGTCCGCACGCTGCGCCCGCGCTTCGCGGTACAGCTCCACGCCACGCCAGAACACCTTGCCGATGCCCTTCACCTGCGGGCTATGCGGGTCTTCCTCGGTCTCGACCTTGGCGTGGTGCTTGCGATGGATGGCCACCCACTCGCGGGTGATCATCGAGGTGGTCAGCCAGGTCCAGAAACGGAAGAAGTGCGCCAGCGCCGGGTGGAAATCCACGCCGCGGTGCGCCTGGCTGCGGTGCAGGTACAGCGTCACCGAAAAGATCGTCAGCTGGGTGAAGACCAGCAGCGCCGCCAGCATCTCCCACCAGCCCAGGCCGGTCAGGCCGCCGGTCAGGACATCCACGAGCGATTGAGCAAACATGGGAAAACTCCGGCCGAGAGGTCGGCGATGTGCACTGGGTGGAAGACATCATGGGGCCGATGGCGGCAAACTTCACCCGTCGCAAGCGTATGTTGTTCAGTTGCTCACTCTTTCACCTTTTGATCGCCCATTCATGTCTGCCGTGCCGCAAGCGATTCCCTCCGACGCCCCCTTGATCGAACTGGACCGTGCCAGCGTCACCCGGGGCCAGGTCCGTGTCCTCCACGAGTTGAGCCTGTCCATCGCGATGGGCCAGCACACCGCCATCCTCGGACCGAACGGCTGCGGCAAATCGTCGTTCATCAAGCTCATCACCCGCGAGCTGTATCCGCTGGCGCGCGCCGGGGGCGAGGCGCCAGTGAAGGTGTTGGGCCAGACGCGCTGGCAGGTGGACCGCCTGCGTTCCCAGCTGGGCATCGTCACCGGTGATCTCAGTGGCAACCTGGCCGACATGCCGGGCCTGAGCGTGGAGAGCGCGGTGATCTCCGGCTTCTTCGCCAGCTACGTGATTCCCCCGCACCGCGAAGTGACCGATGCGATGCGCGAGCGGGCGCGTGAGGCGCTGACCCTGGCGCGGGCATTGCCGCTGCTGGAACGGCCCTACGCCGAACTGTCCGCCGGCGAAACGCGCCGCGTGCTGATCGCACGCGCCCTGGTCAACCGGCCCCAGGCGCTGCTGCTGGACGAACCCTCCACCGGGCTGGACCTGATCGCCCGGCAGCATCTGGTGGACACCATGCGCGACCTCGCCCGCCAGGGCATCACGCTGGTGCTGGTTACCCACCACATCGAGGAGATCGTGCCGGAGATCGAGCGCGTCGTGCTGCTGCGCGGCGGACGCATCTTCGCCGATGGCCCTCGCCAGGCGCTGTTGCGCGACGAACCGCTGTCGGCGGTGTTCGACGGGCCGGTACGGGTGGATCACGACGGCGAGCGTTATTCGGCGCGTGTGGGCGGCTAAGCCGGCATACGCCCGAACCGGCGCCAGCGATTAGACTCTGGCGCCCGATGTACCGAAGAAAGAGATAGGCATGTTCCTGGGCAACCCCGCATCGCGCCGCACCGGCCTGGCTGTTCTCCTCATGCTCGCGCTGGGCGGCTGCAGCGTGCCGGGTACGCCGCGCGACGACGCCGCGCCCATGCCGGCCAAGGCCACCGGGTACCTGGACAAGGCCGATGCGCCGGACAGCCTGCGGCTCGTGCCCCCACCGCCCGCCGCTGGCTCGGCGGGCATGGCGCTGGACGAGGCCGTCTCCAGGCAAGCGCTGGCGCTGCGCGATACCCCGCGCTTCGCCCAGGCCACGCAGGACGCTGATCTCTCCTTTCCCACCGGCGCCAGCCAATTCGCCTGCGCGCTGGGCGTGCCGGTCGATGCCCGGCGCACGCCCCACCTCTATGCGCTGCTCGAACGCAGCCGCATCGATGCCAGCGCCGCCACCAAGGCCGCCAAGAATCACTACCAGCGCGCGCGGCCCTTCACGGTCAACGGCGCTCCGACGTGCACCCCCGAGGACGAGGCCGAGCTGCGCCACAACGGTTCCTATCCCTCGGGCCATAGCGCGATCGGTTGGGCCTGGGCGCTGATCCTCACCGAAGTGGCGCCGGAGCGCGCCAACGCACTGCTGGACCGTGGCCGCAACTACGCCGAGAGCCGGCTGGTGTGCAACGTGCACTGGCAGAGCGACATCCTCGAAGGCCGCCACATGGGCGCGGCCGCGGTCGCTCGCCTGCACGACAACAAGGCATTCCGCGCCGACCTGGAAGAGGCGAGGAAGGAAGTGGCCGCTGCGCGCGCGGCGGGGCTGAAGCCGGCGGAGGATTGCGATGTCCAGGCCCAACGCCTTCAGGCGCGGCCGGAGAGCGCGCTGTGAGGCCGCGCGCGGCCATGCGAGGGCTGCTGGCGCTGTTGTTGCTGGCCGGCGTGTCCGCCGCCCAGGCCGCGCCTTACCGCATCGTCGGTTACGTGGTGGATGGGCCGCAGGCGCCGTCGATATCTCCCGGCAAGCTCGACGTGGTCAATTTCGCCTTCGCGCAGGTCGACGAGGCGCACCACGTCTTCCTGCCCGGCGCCACCGCCCCCGACAACCTGCGCGCGCTCACCGCGCTGCGCGCGCGCCAGCCTTCGCTTCGCATCGTGCTGTCGATCGGTGGTTGGGGCGCGGGCCATTTCTCCGAGGCGGTGGCCGATGCGCAGGCACGCAAGGTATTCGCCGACAGCGCGATCGCCCTGCTGCGGCAGTACGACCTCGACGGCCTGGATATCGATTGGGAGTACCCGACCCTGCCAGGGCCAGGCATCAGCCACGCTCCGGCCGACCGGCGCAACTTCACGCTGCTGCTGGAATCGTTGCGACAACAGCTCGACGCGGAAGGCGCAGCCACCGCGCGCCACTACCTGCTGACCATCGCCGCCGCCGAAGGCGAATTCGCGCAGGGCCTGGAACTGGCGCGTATTGCCGGTTCGCTGGACTGGATCAACCTGATGACCTACGACTTCTACGGCAGCCTGACGCCAACCACCGGTCACCATGCGGGACTGGCACCCACCGCGGGGGCTCCGGCAGGTGCGCGCAACGCGCAGGCGGCGGTGGATGAGTACCTTGCCGCAGGCGTGCCGGCCGACAAGATCCATCTCGGCGTGGCGTCTACGGCCGACGCTTCGGCGACGTGGAGCCCGCGCGCGACGGGTTGCTGCAGAAATTCCGAAGCGATGGTGGCTTCATCTCCTGGCGGGAGATCGCCGAAGGCCCGCTCGCGCAGAAGGCGTGGGCGCGGCACTGGGATGCGCAGGCCCAGGCACCGTGGCTCTGGAACGCGACCACCCACCAGTTCATCAGCTACGACGATCCGCAATCGCTGCAGGCAAAGATCGATTACGTGGAACGCAAGGGCTTGGGCGGCTTCATGTACTGGGAATACCGGCAGGACCGCGATGAAGCGCTGCTGGACGTGCTCGCAAGCGGCCGGAACCGCGGGCGCTGACGATCAGCGCGCCAGCGATTCGTCCACACTCAGGGCTGGCGCCGATGCATCGGCGACCCAGCCACTGCCATGACGAACCTGCAGGGACAACTCGCGACCGGCCATCATGAGATGACCCGCCACGTAGCTGCCATCGGATGACACCGTCATGCTGAAGCGCTCGGCGGTGCGGTCTTTGACGTCCAACAGGCTGCCCTGAATCCGGCGCATGCCATCGTACGCCTGCACGGACTCGACCAGTGCGTAGCGCTCCTCCAGGCCCGCCAACTGCAACGCGAAGCCGTTGCCGGGTGCCAAGCTGCTGATGGCGGCAGTATCCAGCGTCACCAGCCAACGCCCGTCTGCGAGCTGCGCCGGAGAAAGGAAGGGAAACTGCTCCCTCACTGCCTCCGGCTCGGCGACCTTGAGAATCGATGTTCCCGTCACGGGCTCACCGGACGGCCGGGGCCGCATGGCGGCACCCGTCTGCGGAAGATTCGCGGCAGGGCTTGCATCCACCGCCGCGCGCGGCCCTCCCGCGCGATCGCAGCCGCACAGGAAAAGCAGGGTCAACAGAACGAGCAGTGGCACGCGCATGCGTCGCCGGGCAACCGCGTGATTCATCGGTATGCCGCCACGATCGGCGAGCGCTCGTTCAACGCGCGTACTGCGTCGTACTCGTCGGCGATGCCGGCGCGGATTCCAAGGTCGGGCGTGAAGCGCAAGGGCGTGCTGTACAACGGGATGGCGTTTCCGTTCATCACCGTCTGAGCCAGCGGATAGCCCTTCCAGTAGGCGGTGGCGTTGACATGGTTCAGCGCGATCACATGCCCCAGCTCATGCCGCATGACGGTGCTGCCACACTGGCCGAAGGCTTCGGTTGCATAGGCATTTTCGTTCGATGCACGCGAGAAGGCCAAGCCGCAGCCTGTTTCCGTGCCCAGGTAGTACACCATGTCCGCGCGCGTCTCGTCCCGCCAGGCCTGCACGCGCTTTTCGTCGCGAATCTGCGAGAGTGCGTCTGCCAGCAGCGCCCAGCTATCGGGCGTATCCAGGCGACGGATATCCACCATCCTCACCCTGAAATTGGCGCCCGAGTTCTCCAGCGTGTCGTTGGTAATCGCCAATGATTCGACCAGGTGCGCACGCGCAGCCGATTCGCCAATGCTTGCAGCCAGCTTCCCGCTGTACAACGCGAGCAGGTCGAGGGTGGAGGTCGTTCGCTGCCATCGGCCATCGGTGCCCGGCGCGAAAGTGACCCGCTCGCCTCGTTCGATCTTCTCGCGGCGAACACCATCGAGTATCACGTCGACCGGATAAGTGGCCTGGATATCGATCACGATCTCCGCGCCCGCCACGGGTGCGGGGAGTACGAGCTCACGCTGCCAGTTCCCGTCCGCGAGCATGATCCGGGTCCGGGGCGAAGTCAGGGCGGGCACGCGGCCGCCCGCCAGATCGCGCGCCTCCAGCCGACGCTCCGGGTGGCTCATCAGCACCCAGCGCGCGTCGTCGGCGACGTACATGAACTCATAGCGGTCACCCGCGCGCAGCGTCAGCGGACCCAGTGCCTCTCCCCCGGGCACCTGGACCTGGCTGTCCCAGGTCGCGGTCGATTCGACCACGATGCGATCACGGTCGCCGGCGCTGGCCGGAAGTGAGACGTGGCGCAACCATGCGCCGTCATGCAGGCGCAGCCGCATGCGTGGCGAGGTCGGCACGGGTATTGCCGCCTGCAGCGGCAGCGTCCGCTCGGGCACCGCCCGGGGCAGCCACTTGCCGTGCGCCGCACTGAACACGAAGGTGTACTGATCGCCCTTCTCGACGCGGAAGGTGGAGTTGAACAGCACACCGCCGCGGACCAGGCTCGGCCAGGTCGCCTGCGAAGACACAACGATGAATTCGCCCTCCTGGCCTTCGGCCGGCAGTGCGACCTCGGGCGCCCAGGCGCCATCCTTGAGCACGACCTTTCGGACATACGCGCTTGCCGTACGCTGCATCGCCTCCGGCGCGGCTTCGACCACACCGTCGCCGGTCGCGAGCCATTGCGACCGGCCGGCATCGTAGACAAAGCGACGCACGTCACCCGTGCGAATTTCCAGCTGGCCCGGTCCCAATTCCGTCGCGGCGAGCTCCAGCAGCGCGGTGTAGCGGGCGGTGTTCCTGATCTCCACTACCTGGCCGTGCAGCGGTCGCGCGGGAAGCGCCAGCTTCTCCAGCCAATCGCCATCGCGCAGGGCAAAGGTGAGGCGTGCAACGCCGGAAGGCATCTGGCCGGACTTCTGGTTGCCCAACGGGGACAGCGTCAACGCGCCGCTGGCTTGGCCCTGGCTCACCAACGGGAGCGACAGAAGGCCGAGGACGGAAAGGGTCAGGAGTGACGTGCGCATGTTCGGACGGGAGAAGAATCGGATGGCCGACGATTCTCATCAGGCATCCCCCGTTCGAATATTCGACAAATCCAATGCGCTTTCGCGCAGGCAGGAACGGCCCACCCCGGCGATGCCGCGGCGGGCCGCCCTGCGCCGGCCCGATCAGAACTTCGCGGTGAACTCCACGCCGAAGGTACGCGGCTCGTTAAGGAAGCCGGTGAGGTTGTTGAAGTCGATCGCCCCCACGACGCGGGTCTGGTCGGTAAGGTTGCGGCCGAACACCGCCACGTCGTACAGGCCGTAGCTCCAGTTGTAGCCCACCCGCAGGCCACCCTCCAGCGAGCTGCGGCTGCGGAACTCCGGCGACTCGTACAGGAAGAAGTTCACCGGGCTGCGATACGCCCAATCGGTGTACACGTAGATCTCGTTGCCGTTGGCCATCGGGAAGCCCAGGCGCGCGGTCACGTTATGGATCCACTTCGGCGCCTGCGGCAGCGGGTTGCCGTTGACCAGCGCATAGGTGCCCCCGTTGATGACCGTGGTCGGGTCGGTGATGGTGCAGCCGCCGCCGCAGATCGCCACCGCCAGGTTCGGGTCCTTGATCTCGGTGTCGTTGTAGCTGCTGCCCAGCGTGACCAGCAGGTTGTCGGTGACGTAGGCCTCGAAATCCAGCTCCGCGCCCTGGCCGATGGTCTTGTCGGCATTGAGCAGCGTGGCGGTGTTGGACGCGCCACCGACGGCGATCAGCTGCTGGCCATCCACGTCATAGCGGAAGATGTCGAAGCCCAGACGGGCGCGCTTGTCGAACAGGTCGGCCTTGATGCCAATCTCATAGGAAATGACCTTCTCCGAGTCGGCGGTGGACACGCCGCCGTTCGGGGCGGTGGCCGAGGCGAACAGCAGCCGGCCCTGGATCGACGGTGCGCGGAAGCCCTTGGCCACGCGGCCATAGAGGTTCACGTCCGGGGTCAGCGCGTAGGTGCCGCTCAGGTCCCAGCTGACGTCGTCGACATCGGTGTGCACGACGTAGGGCCCGCCCACGGGGGCGCCGAACGGCGCCGCTTCCAGCACACTGGCGCTGAAGTCCTTCTTGTCCTGCGTGTAGCGCAGGCCGCCGCGCAGCTTGAAGCGGTCGGTGACGTCGAAATCGCCGGAGACGAAGGCCGCCCACGCCTTGTTGCGCTGCTGCTGTACGGCATGGCCGGCCTGCGGATTGCCCGGCGTCAGCGAGTCATAGTTGAAGCTGTCGATGGTGACGTCTTCATCGAAGTAGAACAGGCCGGCCTGCCAGTCGAAGCGGCCCCATTCATTGGATTCGACGCGGAATTCCTGCGTCCACTGGCGATGGTCGGGAAGCCCGTCGGCCGATTCGGACGCGAACGGAATCTCGCCGGGGCCATAGTTGCCCGGGCCGAGGAAGCTGGCGCCGTAGCCACCGTCGATGTCGCCGCGGTTGAGCGATTCGGCCGTCTCGTAGCCGGTGATCGAATACAGCGTCACCTGGCCAAGGTTCCACTTCAGGCGGGCACTGCCGCCCCAGGTCTCCAGGTCGGAGAAGTTGACGCCGTCGTTGGCCACTTCGTCGCGGTCGAAATCGGTGACCAGCGCGTTGCTGCCCTTCTGAATGATGTTGGCACGGAACAGGCGCGCGGTGCCGTTGAGCTTGCGCTTGTGCAGGTTGAACAGCGCCTCGAAGTCGTCGCCTTCATAGAGGAACTGCACGCGTCCGGCGGCTTCGTCATAGCCTTCGAAGCCGTCGTTGGGGCCGTCGTGGGTGTTGGTCACCCAGTCGTCGCGCCGCTGGTACAGCGCCGACACGCGAGCCGACCAGCGGCTGGTCAGCGGGCCGCCGTACGCGCCCTGGAAATTCCAGGTGTCATAGGTGCCGTAGGAGAGCTTCACGTAGCCATCGGCGTCCTGCGAGGGCCGCGCCGAATCGAACTTGACCACGCCAGCCGGGGTGTTGCGGCCGAACAGCGTGCCCTGCGGACCCCGCAGCAGCTCGATGCCAGCCAGGTCGAACACCGGGAAGCCCTTCAGCAGCGGGCTCTCCTGCACTACGTCGTCGTACACCAGCGAGACCGGCTGGGAGGCGTTGAGATCGAAATCCGTATTGCCCAGGCCGCGGATATAGAAGCGCGGGAATGCACGGCCGTAGGACGATTCAATGTTCAGGCTGGGCAGGCGCGAGGAGAGGAAACGGATGTCGTCGCCGGCCGAGCCCAGGACATCGAGCTTCTCGCCACTGACCGTGGTGATGGAGACCGGCACGTCCTTCGCGTTCTCCACGCGGCGCTGCGCGGTGACCTGCAGCGTGTCCAGCACGGCCGGCGCCTTGGCGCCCTCGGTGGTGGCTGCCGGCTCCTGGGCGAAGGCCGGGGCAGCGGGAAGCAGGGTGGCAAGGGCGATGACAAGCGGATGCGCGGCCGGCAATCGGCCGCGGGCACGGGTCGGGGACATGGCGAAGGCTCTCTCGGGTGGTGGACTAGCGGCGACAGGCCGCCTAGCACGGAAATGTTGCAATACAGCACACGACATCGCAAAGGGTGACACCGCGCGCCGCGAGCGGCAAATCTGAACGAGGCCCCGAGGCACCGTCGGCGCATGACCTGCGGCAGGTGACCGGCGCCACGGCGGGCGACATAGACTCGCCCATCCACCAGGAGGAGTTCCCATGGCGCAGTGGTATTTCCATATTCCCGGCCGTTCGGACCGGGTCGGCCCGATGGACGAGGCAGCGGCCCGGCAGTTCGTCCGCAACACGCCGCAGGCGATGGCGTGGCGCGAAGGCCTGGAAGGCTGGAAGCCCGCCGCCGGCCTGGCCGAGCTTTCCAGCAATGGCCCGGGCGTGGCGCCCCCGCCGCCGCTGCCCGGTGGCGGGCGTTCGGACGACATCGACTTCCGCATCATCGGCAACGACATGCAGTTCGTGGAAGTGGAGCTGGACCCGGGCGAGAGCGCCGTGGCCGAGGCCGGTGCGCTCATGTACAAGGACGCCGCCGTGCAGATGGACACGGTGTTCGGCGACGGCTCGCACAGCGGCCAGGGTGGCGGGTTGATTGACAAGCTGTTCGCGGCCGGCCGGCGCGTGGTCACCGGCGAGAGCCTGTTCACCACGGTCTACACGCATTCGGGCAGTGGCAAGGCCAAGGTAGCCTTCGCCGCACCCTACCCCGGCACCGTGCTGGCGATGAAGCTCTCCGACCACGGCGGCCGGTTGATCTGCCAGAAGGACAGCTTCCTGGCCGGCGCGCGTGGCGTTTCGCTGGGCATCGCGTTCCAGCGCAAGATCCTCACCGGCCTGTTCGGCGGCGAGGGCTTCATCATGCAGAAGCTGGAGGGCGACGGCTGGGTGTTCGTGCATGCCGGCGGCACGGTGGTGGAGCGCGAGCTGGCCGCCGGCGAGCGCATCGATGTGGATACCGGCTGCGTGGTCGCCTACCACGGCAGCATCGACATGGACGTGCGCCGCGTGGCCGGCCTGAAGAGCATGTTCTTCGGTGGCGAAGGCGTGTTCCTCGCCACGCTGACCGGTCCGGGCAAGGTGTGGCTGCAATCGCTGCCGTTCTCGCGCCTGGCCGGGCGCATGCTGCAGGCCGCACCGCAAGCCGGTGGCCAGGCGCGTGGCGAGGGTTCCGTGCTCGGGGGGCTGGGCCGCATCCTCGACGGCGACAACAACTTCTGAGCGGGCTCGCAAGGCCGGCAATACGCCGGCCTTGCACTTCAGGCTTTCTCCAGCCGGCAGGCGACTTCGCGATCCACTGCACGCGCCAGCCGGCGCCGGGCAATCCAGGCATCGAGGCTGGCCGCGCCCGGGCCCGCCACCAGCAGCCAGGTGAATACCGCGGCATAGAGCACTTCGTCGAGTTCGACGAATTCGTCCAGCGTGCTGATCTGCGGCAACACCACCACGGCCAGCGCGACCAGCATGTTGAAGATCATCGGGATCATCACCAGCCGCGTGCCGAGTCCGAGGATCATCAGCAAGCCGCCGACAAACTCGGTGCCGGCACTGAGGGCCGCATTGAATGTCGGCCACGGAATGCCCCATTCGACGAAGCGGCTGCTGAAGAACGCCAGGTTGTGCAGCTTGGCCCAGCCGGTCTCCAGCCAGAAGTAGCCGAAGACGCAGCGCACGAGCAGCGGGCCGGACCAGGACAGCGCATCCAGGCGCGCCAGCAGGCGTTCGGGGAGCGGAAGGGAAGTGGATCGCATGGGAGGCCTCAAGGAGAGTCGAAAAGGGGAAGGTCACGCGTTGGGACATCGGTGCGGATGTCGGCGATGAGCCCGTCGGCCAACCAACGCTTCAGCAGCCCGGCAGCGCGCCAGGCCGGCTGTGGGCCGCCCAGGCCGCCGCACCAGTCGGCGAACGTGGCGCCTGCGGCAACGCCGGCCAGCGCGCGCGCTTCGTCGCCAGGCAACGCGCGCCAATGCACGTCAAGGTCCTGCCGCCACAGCAGCCATGTCGTGCGCCGGCGGCGCCACCGCGGGGGTGCATGGCCTTCGGCCACGGCCACGGCGCGGTCCGGCGCATTGCCCACGTCGTCGAGCAACCGCAGGGCGGGGACAAGCGCCAGCCGCAACGAAGGCCAGGCGTCGGCGGGCACCGCCTGCAGGGCGGAGACGTCACAGGGCGAAACGTCGGGGGCGTCGAACAGTTCGCCCTGCGCCCACTCGAATCGCGCCAAGGCCACGCGGGCTTCGGGTTGCCCGGTGTCGCGCAACCAGGCAGCCAGGCCGGCACCGAACCAGCGCACCGAAGGATGGCGCGAGGGATGCGCGTACACATAACGCGTGCACAGGCGGCCGAACGCTTCGGCACCGAGCGCCGCGCGCAGGGCCGGGTAGTCCTCTGCCAATACCTGCACCAGACGCAGGCGATAGGCATCGGCGTAGATCCGCAAGCGATGGGCGCGCTCGGTGGCGTCGCGTCCGTCAATGCGTTGGGCCATGCCCGGCATGCCCTGTAGCAGCCATGCCTGCATCGAGGCGTGCGCACAGATCGCGTTCATGCCGCCCTCGCCGGCTTCAGCGCCTCGACCGTCACGCGGCGCGCGATATCGAGTTCCACCACCAGGGTTTCCAGCGGCGGGATGTCGTCATCGCGTTCGATCATCGACGGCACCGCGCCAAACAGCTGCACGGCGTCGGCATAAAGGGACCACACGTCGGCGCAAACCGGCGCATCGTGCGTATCGACGAGCAGGCCGCTGCCCAGTGCATCCTGGCTGTGGCCGGCCAGATGGATCTGCAAGACCGCATGCGACGGCAAGCGGCGCAGGAACGCGTGCGCGTCGAAACCGTGGTTGCATGCATTGACGTAGACATTGTTCACGTCGAGCAGCAGGCCGCACCCGGATTCGGCCACGATGGCTGCCAGAAAATCCGCTTCGTCCAATGTATCGTCCGCATGGCGGAAGTAGCTGGACACGTTCTCCAGCAGGAACTGGCGGCCGAGCACGTCCTGTACGTGGCGCACGCGTGCGGCGACATGGCGCACCGTGTCCTCGTTCTGCGGCAGCGGCAGCAGGTCGTGCATCTGCACGCCTTCATGGCGCGTCCAGCACAAGTGGTCGGAGATCCGGTGCGGGCGCACACGTCGCGCCAGCGCGGACAGCGCGCGCAGGTAGTCGCGATCGAGCGGATCGCGCCCGCCGATGTCGAGCGACACGCCATGCATCACCAATGGGTATCGCTCGGCGATACGGTCGAGCATGTACAGCGGCCGGCCGCCGCGCACCATGTAGTTCTCGCTGATGATCTCCAGCCAATCCACGTCGGCCTGGCCGGCCAGCAATGCGTCGTAGTGCTGGGCGCGCAGGCCCAGACCGAAGCCTTTCAATGCGGTCGTCATGGTGTACTCCCCCGGCCC
>JAEWJB010000024.1 GCA_023386795.1 Pseudomonadota bacterium | reverse complement strand
CTACCCCGGCTGCGCCGGCAGCCCTTGAAAGCGCCGGCGCCCGCCCCATCTTGCAGTCATCCGGGCTCGCCCGGTTTTTACGTCCGCGAATTGGCAGTCGCCATGACCGACTGCTAAAATCGCCGGGTTTTTCCATCCCAATCAACCATTTATCGAGGGTTGCCATGTCCAACATCAAGCCGCTGCACGACCGCGTGGTCATCAAGCGCATGGAAGAAGAGAAGCTGTCCGCCGGTGGCATCGTGATCCCCGACAGCGCCACCGAGAAGCCGATCAAGGGCGAGGTCATCGCCGTGGGCACCGGCAAGGTGTTCGACAACGGCCAGGTCCGCGCGCCGCAGGTCAAGGTGGGCGACAAGGTGCTGTTCGGCAAGTACAGCGGCACGGAAGTGAAGCTGGACGGCGCCGAGCTGCTGGTGGTGAAGGAAGACGACCTGTTCGCGATCCTCGGCTGATCGCGCGTCGCTTCCACCCCGCATTCCACTGACTATTCACTGAGGTAATCGCAATGGCTGCCAAGGATATCCGTTTCGGCGAAGACGCCCGCGTGCGCATGGTGCGCGGCGTGAACGTGCTCGCCAATGCCGTCAAGGCCACCCTGGGCCCGAAGGGCCGCAACGTCGTGCTGCAGAAGAGCTTCGGTGCGCCGACCATCACCAAGGACGGCGTCTCCGTCGCCAAGGAAATCGAGCTGTCCGACGCGTTCGAGAACATGGGCGCGCAGATGGTGAAGGAAGTCGCCTCCAAGACCTCCGACAACGCCGGTGACGGCACCACCACCGCCACCGTGCTGGCGCAGGCGTTCATCCGCGAGGGCATGAAGGCGGTCGCCGCCGGCATGAACCCGATGGACCTCAAGCGCGGCATCGACCAGGCGGTCAAGGCCGCCGTCGGCGAGCTGAAGTCGCTGAGCAAGCCGTCCTCGACCAGCAAGGAAATCGCCCAGGTCGGCGCGATCTCCGCGAACTCCGACGCCAACATCGGCGACCTGATCGCGCAGGCGATGGACAAGGTCGGCAAGGAAGGCGTGATCACCGTCGAGGACGGCTCGGGTCTGGAGAACGAGCTGGACGTGGTCGAGGGCATGCAGTTCGACCGCGGCTACCTGTCGCCGTACTTCATCAACAACCAGCAGTCGATGCAGGCCGAGCTGGACGACCCGTTCATCCTGCTGCACGACAAGAAGATCTCCAACGTCCGTGACCTGCTGCCCGTCCTCGAGGGCGTGGCCAAGGCCGGCAAGCCGCTGCTGATCGTCGCCGAGGAAGTCGAAGGCGAGGCGCTGGCGACCCTGGTGGTCAACACCATCCGCGGCATCGTCAAGGTCGTGGCCGTCAAGGCCCCGGGCTTCGGCGACCGTCGCAAGGCGATGCTGGAAGACATGGCCGTGCTGACCGGCGGCACCGTGATCTCCGAGGAAGTGGGCCTGTCGCTGGAGAAGGCCACCATCAAGGATCTCGGCCGCGCCAAGAAGGTGCAGGTCACCAAGGAAAACAGCACCGTGATCGACGGCGCCGGCGATGCCGACGCGATCCAGGCGCGCATCAAGCAGATCAAGGCGCAGATCGAAGAGACCTCTTCGGACTACGACCGCGAGAAGCTGCAGGAGCGCGTGGCCAAGCTGGCCGGCGGCGTGGCCGTCATCAAGGTCGGCGCTGCCACCGAAGTGGAAATGAAGGAAAAGAAGGCGCGCGTCGAAGACGCCCTGCACGCCACCCGTGCGGCGGTCGAGGAAGGCGTGGTCCCGGGCGGCGGCGTCGCCCTGATCCGTGCCAAGGCTGCCGTTGAAGGCCTGAAGGGCATCAACGAAGACCAGAACCACGGCATCGAGATCGCCCTGCGTGCGATGGAAGCCCCGCTGCGCGAGATCGTCACCAACGCCGGCGAAGAGCCGTCCGTGATCGTCAACAAGGTCAAGGAAGGTTCGGGCAACTACGGCTACAACGCCGCCAACGGCGAGTTCGGCGACATGGTGCAGTTCGGCATCCTGGACCCGACCAAGGTCACCCGCACCGCGCTGCAGAACGCCGCCTCGATCGCGGGCCTGATGATCACCACCGAAGCGATGGTGGCCGAGGCCCCGAAGAAGGACGAACCGGCCATGCCGGCCGGTGGCATGGGCGGCATGGGCGGCATGGACTTCTAAGTCCGTACCGCGGCCGCGCGCCGTACGCTGTATCGAAAACCCCGCCGCAAGGCGGGGTTTTCTTTTGCCGGGCGGCTTCGCAGTTGCCAATGAAACGGTTGGCGCGGCACAAAACCCGTGTTATCAATGCTTCCCATGAACGCAAACCGCAGCCGCTTTTACTTTTGGTATTACGGTTTTCCGATGCCGCTGGCGGAGGAAGGATTGCGCTCACCCTGAAGGAACCTTCAGACGCATCCCGAAAGCCGCCAGCAAAACTGGCGGCTTTTTTATTGCCGCCACGCTGGGGCCCCAAGTACTCGACCCCCCCGGAGACACACCATGCCCCCCCTGACCGATGACCTGCGCATCCGCAAGATCGAGCCGCTGGTCACCCCCGCCGAGTTGATCGGCGAACTGCCGTGCGATGAAGCAGCCTCGGAAACCGTGGCGCGTTCGCGCAGCGCCTTGCACGCGATCCTGCACGGCCGCGACGACCGCCTGGCGGTGGTGATCGGCCCCTGCTCGATCCACGACCCGGCGGCCGCGCTCGAATACGCCGCGCGCCTGCGCCCGCTGCGCGACACGCTCGGCGACGCGCTGGAGATCGTGATGCGCGTGTACTTCGAGAAGCCGCGCACCACCGTGGGCTGGAAGGGGCTGATCAACGACCCGGACCTGGACGGCAGCTTCCAGATCAACAAGGGCCTGGCCGTGGCGCGTGGCCTGCTGCGCGACATCAACCGCCTCGGCTTGCCGGCCGGCGTGGAGTTCCTGGACACCATCTCGCCGCAGTACATCGCCGACCTGGTCGCCTGGGGCGCGATCGGTGCGCGTACCACCGAAAGCCAGGTGCATCGCGAACTGGCGTCGGGCCTGTCGTGCCCGATCGGCTTCAAGAACGGCACCAGCGGCGACGTCAAGATCGCTGCCGATGCAGTCAGCGCCGCCTCGCACGCACACCACTTCCTCTCGGTGACCAAGCAAGGCCAGACCGCGATCGTCGCCACCAGCGGCAACCCGGATTGCCACGTCATCCTGCGCGGCGGCAGCCGGCCGAACTACGATGCGGAAAGCGTCGACGCCGCGGCGGCGGCACTCCAGAAGGCGGGGCTGCCGCAGCGGTTGATGATCGACGCCAGCCACGCCAACAGCGGCAAGAACCCGGACAACCAGCCGAAGGTGATCGCCGATATCGCCGCGCAGCTGGCGGCGGGCGAGACGCGCATCGTCGGCGCGATGGTGGAAAGCCACCTGGTCGGCGGCCGGCAGGACATGGTGGAAGGCCGCCCGCTGGTCTACGGGCAGAGCATCACCGACGGCTGCATCGACTGGGACACGTCGGTGGCCGTGCTGGCGCAGCTGGCCGACGCGGTGCGCGCGCGCCGCGCGCTGGCCGCCGAGGCGGCCTGACGCCTCACCCCTCCCGCATCGTCCCGGTATCCAGCCAGCGCTGGTGCCAGGACAGCGCTTCGGGTAGCAGGTGCGGCGTGTGCTTGCCGTACGCGTCGCGGCAGGCACGCTCGAAGTAGTCCTCCAGCTGGGCGCGGTAATCCGGGTGCACGCAGTGGTCGATGACCGCCCGCGCGCGCTGCTTGGGCGTCAGGCCGCGCAGATCGGCCAGGCCCTGCTCGGTGACCACCACCGCCACGTCGTGCTCGGTGTGGTCGACGTGGCTGACCATCGGCACGATCGAGGAGATCGTGCCGTTCTTCGCCGTCGAAGGGCTCAGGAACGCGGACAGGAAGCCGTTGCGCGCGAAGTCGCCGGAGCCCCCGATGCCGTTCATGATCCGCGAGCCCATCACGTGCGTGGAATTGACGTTGCCGTACAGGTCGGCCTCGATCATCCCGTTCATGCCGATGCAGCCCAGGCGGCGCACCAGCTCCGGATGGTTGGAGATCTCCTGCGTACGCATGATGATGCGCTCGCGGTAGAAGGCGATGTTGCGCTTGAACTCCTCGTTCGCCGCCGGGCTCAACGCGAAGCCCGTGCACGAGGCGTAGCGCAGCACGCCGGACTTGAGCAGGTCGAGCATGCCGTCCTGGATCACCTCGGTAAATGCCTCCAGGTCGCGGAAGCCGCTATGGGCCAGGCCGGCCAGCACTGCGTTGGGAATGTTGCCCACGCCCGACTGCAGCGGCAGCAGGTTCGCCGGCAGGCGGCCACGCGCCACTTCATGCTTGAGGAATTCGATCAGGTGCCCGGCGATGCGCTCGCTGGTCTCGTCGGCGGGGGTGAACGGGCTGTTGCGGTCCGGGCCATTGGTGCGCACCACCGCCACCACCTTGTCCAGGTCGCAGCGAAGCGTGGTCTGCCCGATGCGGTCATCGCCATGCACCAGCGGGATCGGCTTGCGGTGCGGCGGCAGCGCGGTGCCGTAGTAGATGTCGTGCATGCCGTCGATGTCGGCCGGCTGCCACTCGTTGACCTCGATGATGATCTTCCGGGCCAGGTCCAGCCAGGTCTTGTTGTTGCCCACCGAGGTGGAGGGCACCAGGCTGCCGTCCTCGCGGATCGCCGTCACCTCGATCACCGCGGTGTCGATCTCGCCGTAGAAGCCGAACCACACATGCTGGGCGACATGGCTCAGGTGGATGTCGATGTAGTCCAGCTTGCCGGCGTTGATGCGCGCACGCGCGTCAGGGTCGGTCTGGAACGGCATGCGCAGCGCGATGCCGTCGGCCTTGGCGAGCGCGCCGTCCAGTTCTGGCGCGGTGGAGGCGCCGGTCATCAGCTTGATCTGGAACGGTTGCCCGGCCTGGTGCGCGGTCTCGATCTGTTGCGCCAGCGCGATAGGCACCGCCTTCGGATAACCCGAGCCGGTGAACCCGCTCATCGCCACGGTTTCGCCGGGCGCGATCCAGGCGGCGGCGGCTTCGGCGGACACCACGCGGTCGCGCAGGCGGGGATGGAGGATGCGTTCGGCGGTCATGGCGGAAAGCTGCGGCGTCGAGGGAGGCCGACATTATCGGCCACCATGCCGGCGGCCCGCGTGCGACGAAGGTGGGATGGTGCGCCCGCCGCCGATATGTCCCTGCCGCATGAACACCATCACCCGCGCCCGTCGCGGGTAGCATGATGTTTCCCAGCCTACCGCAGCCGCAGGCCATGACCTCCACGCGCCCGTTCCCGCTCCGCACCTGGTGGTCCGCCTGCCCGCGCTGGGTACGGCGCACGCTGATGGCACTGGCGGGCCTCTACCTGGCCTACTTGCTGGTGGCCAACCTGTTCCTCAACACGCCACTGGGGCCGTGGGCTGCGAACCGCAAGCCGGAGAAGTTCACCGCGCAATGGGGCAGCGCCTTCAGTGGGTGGCCCGGCTACGTGAAGGCGTGGGACGTGCGCCTGCAAGGGCACGTGATGCATACGCGCTGGGAAGTGCAGGCCGCGCGCGTACAGGGACGCGTGGCACTGCTGCCGCTGTTCCATCGCGAGGTGCGCGTGCCGTGGGTCGTCGCCGATGAAGTGACGGGCGGCGCGCGTCGCGACCCCGGCGCGCCCATCGTGCCGCCCACCTTCGATCCAAAGGCCAAGCCGGGCTGGGTGCTGCGGTTCGACCGCATCGTCAGCGACAGCGTGCGCGAAGGTTACTTCGACCAGCTGCGGCTGCAGGGGCAGGGGCGTGCCGAGGTGGGCTTCAGCAAGCAGATGCGTGGCGGCGCGATGGCCCTGACGCCTTCGCAGGCGCACTTCACCGGCGCGACGCTGCGGCAGGGCGAGCAGGTCCTGCTGCACGATGCGCGCATCGATGCTGGTTTCACGCTGGATGCGCATCGTCGC
Organism: Pseudomonadota bacterium; assembly: GCA_023386795.1. Taxonomy (GTDB): domain Bacteria; phylum Pseudomonadota; class Gammaproteobacteria; order Xanthomonadales; family Xanthomonadaceae; genus Stenotrophomonas_A. Next base: position 18,265 of record JAEWJB010000024.1, on the reverse strand, counting down.
GACCAGGCCGCCGGCATCGACAAGTTGCTCAAGACCGACGCCCACCTGCGCCTGCAAGGCAACACGGCTGCGCTGTCATTGCAGCGCGACGACCAGGGCCGCCCGGTGTTGCGCGCGGCGCCGGGGCAGGGTGAGGCCGACATCGACCTGCATTGGGTCCGCGGCGAACTGGCCCCCGGCGGTCGGCTGGCATGGCGCGCGCCGCTGGTCGGCACGCGCCTGGATGGCCAGCCGCTGCAGGGCGAGGCGCGCGTGGAGCTACGCGTGGACCAGGACATCGTCGTGCACGCCCTGATGCCCGAGCAGCCCGGCGCCAACCTCAAGCTCGATGCCGACCTGCGCGTGCAGGGGCGCAAGGTGCCCCTGCAGGACTTCACCACGCTGGTGCCGCGCGCCAACGGGCATGTGCTGATGCAGTGGCGCTTCCCGTCGCTCGGGTGGATCACCGCGATGTTCCCGCAGGCGCAATGGCTGAAGTTGCGTGGCGAAGGACAGGTGGATGCCGACGTGCAGGTGCGCGCCGGCCAACTCGCGCCGGGGAGCCAGGTCAGCGTGCCGGAGGCCAGTGCCAGCGTGGAGGTGATGGGCCACCACATCGATGGACAGGCCGTGGCCCACCTGCGCGTGGACGGCGAGGCCGGTGCCCTGGTGCCCACGCTGGACCTGCGCATGCAGCGTTTCCAGATCGCCGATGAAGCCCGCCGCCCATTCGTCGAGGGCGAGAACCTGCAGCTCGACCTGCGGGCCGGCGCCGGCGAGCGTACGGTGGCCGGCCTCAAGCAGACCGCTGCGGCGCACCTGGCCTTCCGCGATGCCCGCGTGCCCGACCTGCGCGCATACAACCGCTTCCTGCCCGATGCGCAACTGCGCTTCGAAGGTGGCAGCGGCACCTTGAGCGGCGACATGCACCTCGCGCCGGGCGGCACCATTTCCGAAGGACGGCTGCGGGTAGCGGCCCGTGCCGCGCGCGTGCATGCCGCCGGCATCGCGCTGCGCACCGATCTGGACGCGGACCTGCGCTTGCGCCAGGCCGACCTGCGCGGGCAGAACTTCACTCTCGATGCCAGCACGGTGGCGCTGCGCAACACCAGCTTTACCGGACCGGACGGCGAGCCGCACAACGGCTGGTGGGCCACGGTGACGCTGCCGCGTGCCCACATGGACTGGACCCGGCCGATCAGCCTGGATGCCAACGCGCAGGTGAAGGTCCGCGACCTCGGCTTCCTGCTGGCGCTGTATTCGCAGAAGCGCGATTTCCCCAAGTGGGTAGGCAAGGTCGTCGACGCCGGGCAGACACAGGTGAGCGCGCGCATCTTCTGGCACGCCGACCAGTTGGTGCTGGACCGCGTGCAGGCCGGCAATGACCGTTTCACCGTGCTGGCGCGCCTGCGCCTGCGTGGCAACCAGCGCGAGGGAGACCTGTTCGCCAACTGGGGCGTGCTCAGCGCTGCGCTGGAAACCGAGGGCGGCAAGCGCGACTGGCACCTGATCCGCGCCCGCCAGTGGTACGAGGCGCAGCCGGCTTTGTTGCGCTGAGGTGCGGGCCGCCCTGACGCGGGCACCACGGGTCCCTCCCTAACATCGCCGCTACTCCCGTGACGATGGATCGCCCCGCGCATGCCCCTCCGCCCATTGCGGCCCCGATGGAACGCCCTGCCGCGTTGGCTGCGCTGGCCGTTGCTCGCTTTGCCGGGCCTGTACCTGTTCTACCTGCTGGCCGCCAATATCTTCCTCAACACCGCACTCGCGCCGTGGGCGATCAACCGCAAACCTGACCGCTTCACCCTGCATTGGGACCATGCCGTGAGCTGGTGGCCGGGCCGTGTGGACGTCCATGGCGCGCGCCTGCGCGGACATGTCATGCATACCCGCTGGCGGATCGACGCGGCGCGTGCGCGCGGCGACATCCAGCTGCTGCCGCTGCTGCGCCGCGAGGTGCACATGCCCAGCATCGAAGCGGACGAAGTCACCGGCGGCACCGAGCACGATGATGGCCCGCCCATGCTGCCGCAGCCGCCCATCCCGGGGCATCCGGGATGGCTGCTGCGTTTCGATCGCATCCACAGCGAGAGCGTGCGTGGCGGGCAGTTCGGAAACCTGCACTTCGACGGCAGCGGCAGTGCGCAGTTCGGCTTCTACAAGCGCCTGCGCAGCGGGCCGATGCGCGTGTATCCCTCGTGGGCGCACGTGGGCCAGGTGCGCCTGCGCATGGGGGACCACGAATGGCTGCGCGATGGCCGCTTCGATGCCGACTTTTCCATCGATCCGCATACCCGCGCGCAGGCGCAAGGTTTGCAGAAACTGGACAAGACGCTCATCCGCCTGCGGCTGATCGGCAACACGACCGGCCTGGCGCTGCGGCGCGACGACAAGGGCCGACCGGTGTTCCGTGCCGCACCAGGCACCGGCAAGGCCGATATCGACGCGCGCTGGGTGCGGGGCGAACTGGCGCCCGGCAGTCGCGCGCAATGGACCGCGCCGCTGCTGGGCCTGGATGCCGACGGCCGGGCGCTGCCGGGCGAACTGGATGCTCGCCTGAATGTCGATGACGACCTGCACGTCGTCGCCAAGGTGCCCGGCGCGGCGCCCGATGCCCTGTGGCTGGACGCGGACCTGCGCTTCGCTGGCCGCCGCGTGCCAGTGCGTGACTTCGCAAGCCTGGTGCCGCGCGCGTCCGGCCACCTCCGGGGGCGCTGGCGGTTTGCCTCGCTGGACTGGATCACCGCGCTGTTCCCTAGTGCCAAGTGGCTGCAGCTGCGCGGCGAAGGAACGGTCGATGGCGACGCGCAGGTGCGCGCCGGCCAGCTGGCGCCCGGCAGCCACGTGCGCGTGCCGGAAGTCGAGGCCAGCGCGCAGGTGATGGCCACGCGCTTCGCTGGCCGCGCCAGCGCCGACCTGCACGTCGAGGCCGGCGAGCAGGGCATGCAACTGCCGACCCTCGCCATGCAGATGCAGCGCTTCGTCGTGGCCGCGCTCGACACCCCGGACAAGCCCTACCTCGAGGGCAACGACCTGCGGCTCACCCTGCGCACGCTGCCCGGCAAGCCCAGCGCGGCGCACTTGAAACAGACCACGCGCGGGCACCTGGTCTTCCGCGATGCACGCGTGCCGGACCTGCGGGCCTACAACCGCTATCTGCCGCAACAGCAGCTGCGGTTCGAAGGTGGCAGCGGCCGCGCCAGCGGCGATCTCCAGTTGCTGCCGGGCGGCGACATCGGCGAAGGCAATGTGCAGGTGAAGGCGCAGGCCGCGCGCTTGAGCGCCGGTGGTGTCGCACTGACCGGTGACGTCGCCGCGAACCTGCAGCTGCGCCACGGTGAAGTGAAAGAACGCAACTTCGACCTCGACACCAGCGTGATCGAACTGCGCAACGTCAGCTTCATCGGCAACGACGGCCGCGAACGCGGGCAGTGGTGGGCGCGCGCGGTGATCGAGCGCGGCCACACCGACTGGACCCCGCCGGTCCTGTTCGACGCCGATGTGCAGCTGGACATGCGCGACGTCGGCTTCCTGATGGCGCTGTACGCGCAGAAGCGCGATTTCCCGAAATGGATCGACAATCTCGTCGACGCTGGCGAGACGAAGATGGCCGGGCGAGTACGCTGGCAGGACGACCAACTGCTGCTGGACAACCTCCAGGCCAGCAACGACCGTTTCGACGTGCTCGCGCGCTTGCGCTTGCAGGGCAAGCAACCCAACGGCAGCTTGTATGCGAAGTGGGGACTGCTCAGCGCGGCACTGGAGCTGCACGACGGCCAGCGCCAATGGCACCTGCTCAAGGCACGCGAGTGGTACGACGCCCAGCCGGCCATGCTGCCGGCGCCCACGAAGTGAGTCGCCGGAAAGCTGAATAGGTGGGTTCGCTGTACTGTCAAGTATTGTTTTGCAGTGCAGCGTGCAAGATAAAAAATATCTGCGCACTATGGCCCCGCATCCCGACGTGGGGGAGGGAGCAAGGCCCGCTGGCAGTTCGCTGCAAGCGGGCTTTTTTATTGCCCGCGCCCCGGCCACGGCGGGGATGACACAATCGGCGCATGTCGCTGCCCGAACCGCTTTCCCCCGCCCTGCACGCCCTTCTCCAACGCCACCTGGCCCGCCTGCGGGCGGCCTGGCCGGCGCAAACCCCGTGGCCAGACGGGGATTTCACCGATCGCCTGGCCCGCGTCGCGCTCGCCAGCGACTTCTTCGTCGACACCGCCGTCCGCCAGCCATCCCTGCTGACGCACCTGGCCACCTCGCCCGACCCCGCCACGCTCCCGCTGCCGGTGCTCGATCCTGCTGCGCCGGACGAGTGGCCCGCCCAGTTGCGCCGTTACCGCACGGCGGAATCGGCGCGGCTGGTCTGGCGCGACGTGCTTGGCTTGGACCCGGTCGAGGCCACCCTGGCCGGTAGCACTGCCTTGGCCGAACGTTGCCTTTCGCTGGCACTGGATGCGTTGGCGGGGCAGTTCGCCGAACGGCACGGCCAGGTGCGGGCCGAAGACGGCAGCGTGCAGCGGCTCGTGGTGTTCGGCCTGGGCAAGCTCGGCGGTGGCGAGCTGAACTTCTCCTCCGATATCGACCTCGTGTACGCCTATCCACAGGCCGGCGAATCCGATGGTGCGCGTCCACTCGCCGCCGAAACCTATTTCGCACGCCTGGGCCAGCAGCTGGCGAAGCTGCTCGACGAAACCACCGCCGACGGTTTCAGCCACCGCGTGGACCTGCGCCTGCGCCCCTTTGGCAGTGCAGGGCGCGTGGCGCTGTCGTTCGCCGGCATGGACCAGTACTTCCAGCGCGAAGGCCGCGACTGGGAACGCTATGCATGGTTGAAGGCACGCACCGTGGCCGGCGATATCGCCGCCGGCGAGGCGTGGCTCGAGACCTTGCGGCCCTTCGTCTACCGCCGCTATCTCGACTTCACTGCGCTCGATGGCCTGCGCGAGATGAAGGCGGCGATCACCGCGGAAGTCGCGCGGCACGATCGGCTGGACGATATCAAGCGTGGTCCCGGCGGCATCCGTGAAGTGGAGTTCCTGGTGCAGTCGCTGCAACTGATCCGTGGCGGGCGTGAAGACGCGCTGCGCGAGCGGCGCCTGCTACCGGCCTTGCAGGCGCTGGTCACGCTCGGCCAGGTCGATGCCGACACCGGCGAAGCATTGGCAGAGGCCTATCGTTACCTGCGCCGATTGGAGAACCGCCTGCAAATGCTGCGCGATGCGCAGACCCATGCCTTGCCGGAAGACACGCTGGACCGCGAGCGCATCGCCCGCGGCCTGGGTCATGCCGACTGGGGCGCGCTGTATGCAGCGCTGCAGCAACGCCGCGAGCGCGTCTCGGCCGAGTTCGCCGAACTGCTGGCCCCGCGCCGTCGCGACACCACGCCCGATGCGGCGGCCGGCTATTGGCGCGCGTTGCCCGACGCGGGCGAGGCCACCGTGCTGGCTGGGCTTGGTTTCTCCGACGCGCAGGGTGCCGACCAGTCGCTGCGCGACTTCGCGCAATCGGCCGGCGTGCGCGCGCTGTCCGATGTGGCGCGCGCGCGGCTGGACCGCGTGATGGCCGCGCTGCTCAACGCCGCGGGCCAGTCGAGCCAGCCCGATGCAGCGCTGCGCCGCCTGCTCGGCCTGCTGCAATCGATCCTGCGCCGCACCAGCTACTTGGCGCTGCTCGACGAACAGCCCAGCGCGTTGTCGCGGCTGGTCAACGTGTTCTCCCGCAGCGCATTGCTGGCCGAACGCCTCGCCGCGTTCCCGCTGCTGCTCGACGAACTGCTCGATACGCGCATCGGGGGGCCGCTGCCGGACGCCGAAGCGATGCGAACGCTATGCCGGTCCACGCTGGAGATCGACGATCCGGAAGCCGCCCTGCGCGAACTCAACGAACGCCGGCTGGCGCTGAGCTTCCGCATCGCGCTGGCCACGCTGGACGCACGCCAGCCGGCCGGCGACAGCACGCGCCAGCTGGCCGACCTTGCGCAGGCCGTCGTGTTGACCGTCGAGGCGATGGCACGCCAGCAGTTGCGCGAGGCGCATGGCGAAGTGCCTGGCGGTGCGTTCGCCATCATCGGCTACGGCAGCCTGGGGGGCGCGGAACTGGGCTTTGGCTCGGACCTGGACCTGGTGTTCCTCTACGACCATCCGCGCGAGGTGGAGATGTCCGATGGCGCGCGGCCGCTGGAGTCCGGGCGCTGGTTCGCGCGCATGGCGCAGAAGGTGATCGCGCTGCTCGGGGCCCAGACCGGCGCGGGGAGGCTGTTCGACACCGACGTGCGCCTGCGGCCGGATGGCGGCAAGGGCGCCCTGGTGTCCTCGCTGGCGAGTTACGAGGAATACCAGCGCGAGCGCGCGTGGACCTGGGAGCACCAGGCGCTGGTGCGTGCACGCGCGGTGGCCGGTGACGCGCGGCTATGCGCGCAGTTCGAGCAGGTGCGTGCGACGACGCTGGCACGCACGCGCGATGCGTCGCAACTGCGCGAGGACGTGCTGAAGATGCGCGCGCGCATGCGGGGAGAGTTGGACCGCAGCGACGCGGCGCGCTTTGACCTCAAGCAGGGCGAAGGCGGCCTGGTAGACCTGGAGTTCCTGTTGCAGGCGGGCGTGCTGGGCGAGGCGGCCGCGCAGCCGGCGTTGCTGGTCCCGCGCGACACGCCGGGGTTGATCGACGCACTGGTGCAGGCGGGCTGGCTCACCGTCGCGATGGGGGCCTCACTGCATGAAGCGCACGCCGCATTGCTGGAAGCGGGCCTGGCGTGCACGCTGGACCGCCGCCCGCGCCTGACCGCGCCGACGCCCGCCATCGCACAGGCGCGCACGGCGATTGGTGATGTGGCAAGGGGGAAGGAACTCGTGTTCGCGCAGGGCCGTCCCTTGTAGGAGGGTGATCGAGCCGACCGGCCCGATCACCCCCGCGCCGCCACCGGCGCCATCCGCCACAGCAGCGCGCGGAACGGCGCCAGCAGGCACAGGCCCATCGCCAGCTTCACCAGCAGGTCGCCAGTTCCCCAGCTGATCCACGGCAATGCGGAGCCGGCGAACGCCACCGACCAGAAGATCGCCGTATCCAGCGTCGCGCTGCACAGCGTCGCCACGAAGGGCGCGCGCCACCAGCTGCCGCGCCGCAGACGGTCGAACACCTGGATATCCAGCAGCTGCGCGGCGATGAACGCCGAGCATGACGCGGCCGCGATGCGCGGCGTCGCCACCCACACCGACATCCCCACCGCCAGCGCGAAGCCGCACCACGCCACCCGGCGCGCCGCGCGCGGACCAAAGCGGCGGTTCACCAGGTTGCTCACCAGGAACGCCAGCGGATAGGAGAACGCGCCCCAGGTCAGCCAGTCATTGATGGGGTACTGCACCAGTACATTGGACAGCAACACGACCGCGCCCATCGCGAGGACGGCCAGCAGCAGCGCGCGCGGCGTGGCCGGCGCGAATTCAAGGGAAACAGGGCGGGACATGCGGGAAGGGTCTGGCGAAAATCTCGCCAATTATCGCCCGGCCGGCGCGCCGGACCCAAACAGGCCGTTCAGCGCGCCGGCCAGCCCAGGCGCTGGGCCAGTTGCGCGGCCACCCGCTCGGTTTCCCGCAGGGGTGGCATCGCGCGCCCGGGCAGCAACTCCGGCAGCGCCGAAAGCCGTCCTCGCGCATCCAGCGCGGCCAGCAGCTGCGCCGCGCGGCCCTGTGCGCGCTCGGCAAACAGCGACAGTACCGGCACGCGGGTGGCACACGCTTCGGAAAGCAGGTTGCTCGAATCGGCGGTACAGGCGATGGCATCGGCCCAGCCGAGCAGGCCGGCGTAGGGATTCGGCCCGTCGCCGGGGCCGGTCCACAGCGCGATGGGCAGGCTCCGCAGGCGTGCCACGACTTCGGCCGGCGTGCGCCGCGAGGTCGTCGCCATCAATGTCGCACCCTGCTGCGCGGCCAGCAGCGCGAGCGCATCCACTTCCGCCGCGAGCGCCCCGGCATCCCACGGCACGCGTGCGGTGGGCCCGCCGACCAGCAGCGCGATCCGCGGGCCCGGCAGTGCGCCGAGGGCGGGAAATGCGGCACGGCCCGCCGCCAGCCAGCTGTCGTCCACCGGATGCAGGCTGCCGAGCAGCGTGATGACATTGCCCCCGCGCAGGCCATCGTGCTCGGGCACGATCACCTGGTCCCAGTGCCGCGGGTCGATGCGTGGGTCGAGGATTTGCACCGCGACCGCCCCGCGCGCGCGCGCCAGGCGCGTGGCCAGCGCCGCCTGCCGGCCGCAACCCAGGGCCAGGCGGGGCGGGGCAGAAAGCGCGCTGGAGAATTCCGCGCCGAACGCGTGCGTGTCCCCGGGCAAGCGCCGCGGCGCCAGCCAGCGCCACGGCGCGGCGGGATGCAGCACCGGCTCGACCGGCGCCTCTTCTCCCAAGGCCCGCGCGAGGGCGAGCACCTGGCGCGCATTGCCGACATGGCCGTCGTGAATCGCCCACAGCGGGGCCGATCGTTGCGCGTGGGACATAGATTCGTTGCAGATTTGGCTGTGTGTTCCAGCAGTGGTGCCACTCTACACTGGCGCCCTCATTCACACCGACGCCCCGCGTCCCCAGGAGTTTTCATGGCCGAAGTCCTCTCCGATGCCGCGCTGGACCAGCTGTTCCGTACCGCGCGTACCCAGAATGCCTTCCTCGACAAGCCGGTCGAGGACAGCCAGCTGCGCGCCCTGTACGACCTGCTGAAGTGGGGCCCGACTGCGGCCAACTCGACCCCGGCACGCATCGTCTTCGTGAAATCGAAGGAGGCCAAGGCCAAGCTCGCCCCGGCGTTGTCGGAAGGCAACCTCGCCAAGACGATGGCCGCCCCGGTCACGGCGATCATCGGTTTCGACCAGGACTTCCACGAAAAGCTGCCGTACCTGTTCCCGCATGCCGACGCCAAGAGCTGGTTCGACGGCCCGCGCGAAGGCCGCCACGAGTCCGCTTTCCGCAATGGCAGCCTGCAGGGCGCCTACCTGATCCTGGCCGCCCGCGCGCTCGGCCTGGATGCCGGCCCGATGTCCGGCTTCGATGCCGCCAAGGTCGACGAGGCGTTCTTCGCCGGCACCGGCATCAAGAGCAACTTCCTGGTCAATCTGGGCTATGGCGATCCGTCCGGCGTGTTCCCGCGCCTGCCGCGCCTGAGCTTCGACGAAGCCGCGCGTATCGAGTAACGCGGCGCTAACCCCGCTCCTTTATCTTCCTCCCGTCGTTCCATCCTCGTCCCACCCAACGAAAGGACACACGCACCCATGAACACCGCCACCAAGCTGTTGCTGCCCGTCGCCCTCACCCTTGCCATTGCCGCCTGCAGCAAGCCCGCCGAGCAGGCTGCCGCCCCGGCCGCTGCCGAAGCCCCGGCCGCCACCGCGCCGGCCGAAGCCCCCGCTGCCCCGGCTGCCGACACCGCCACCCCGATCCAGGCTGTTTCGGGCACCTACAAGCTGGACCCGTCGCACACCGACGTGCTCGTGCAGTGGACCCACATGGGCTTCTCCAACCCGAGCGCGCACTTCGGCAACGTTGACGGCACGCTGGTGTTCGACGCCGCCGACCCGACCAAGTCGAGCGTGCAGGTCACCCTGCCGCTGTCGGGCCTCAACAGCTTCACCGCCAAGTTCGACGAGCACCTGAAGAGCGGCGATTTCTTCGACGCCGCCAAGTTCCCGAACGCGACCTTCAAGAGCACCAAGGTCGAGGCGGCCGGCACCAACAAGTTCACCGTCACCGGTGACCTGACCATCAAGGACCAGACCAAGCCGGTGGTGCTGGACGTCACCCTCAACGGTGCCGGCGAGCACCCGATGCTGAAGGTGCCGGCGATCGGCTTCGACGCCACCACCACCCTCAAGCGCAGCGACTTCGGCGTGGGCGCCTATGCCCCGGCCGTGAGCGACGAGGTCAAGATCCGCATCACCACCGAGGCGGAAGTGCAGAAGGACGAGCCGGCGAAGCAGTAAGCCGTTTCGACCCTGCATGAAGAAAAGCCCGCCTTTCGGCGGGCTTTTCCTTTCAGCTGTCCGAGCGGCTCCAGGCGCGGCCTGGGCCACGACCCCGCCGACACGGCTTACGCCTCCTCGTCCGTCCCCGCCTGCCAATAGCCTGTCGCACGGATCGAATCGCCCGGCACGCCCAGCTGTCCTTCGATGAACTTGCGCATCATCCGGGCGCGACGCGATTCGGTGGCGATCCAGAAGAACGTATCGCCATCTTCGGGCTCGTAGTCCCGCAGCGCCTCTTCCAGCAGGCGGCTGCCCGCCGCGTCGACACCGTTGCGCTCCAGCCAGTGCACGCGCACGTCGGCGTCGCTTTGCAGTTCCTGGCGCTCGCGCGCGTCGGCAATCTCGATGAACACGTCGGCGACCTGCGCATCGGACATCTCCCCCAGCCAGCGCCCGATGGCCGGCAGCGCGGTCTCGTCGCCGAACAACACGTACCGGTCGTAGTCATCGGCCACCACGAAGGAACCGCGCGGACCGCCGACCACCAGGGTATCGCCGGCGCGCGCGCTTTCGGCCCAGGTCGATGCGGGGCCGTCGCCATGCAGCACGAAGTCGACCACCAGTTCGCCGTCCTCGGCGTCGTGCCAGCGCGGCGTGTAGTCGCGCATCGGCGAGTGTTCCTGGCCTTCCGGCCACTGCGGGCCTTCGGGTGTCATCGTCGGCGTGACGAACACGCCTTGGCTGTTCGGAAATGCGAGTTTGACGTGGTCGTCCGGCGAGGCGCTGTGGAAACCTTCCAGGGCGTCGCCGCCAAGCACGATGCGCCGCATGCGCGGGCTCACCGCCTCCACGCGCAATACCTGCAGGTGGCGGAACTTCACCGGATGACGCAGGCGCTGGTGGACGTGTTCGCTCACTGGCCTTCCTCCATGCCGTCGGCGGCCTGGTTGAGCAGGGCGGCGACGCGGGCGATCTCCTCTTCGCTCCACTGCCCGTGCCGCTGCAGCACGGCGTGCTTGATGCGGCTGAACGCCTCGCGCACCGGCTGCGGAATCTGCGCCTTGGCGAACTCGCGCGCGCTGCGGTGCGTGCGCAGGCGCGCCGCCTCGATGGCCTCGTGCGCCTCCTGCATATGGGCGCGGCCTTCCTCGGTGATGGCATAGCGCTTGCGGCCTTCCTCGGCGGTGGCCGCGATCAGGCCCATGTCTTCCAGCTGGGCGAGGGTGGGGTAGATCGCGCCGGCGCTCGGCGTATAGGCGCCATGGAACAGCTCCTCGATCAGCCGGATCAGCTCGTAGCCGTGGCGCGGTTGTTCGGCGATGAGGTGCAGCATCAGGTGGCGCAGATCGCCGTGGCCGAGCGCGCGCGCGCCGCCACGGCCTCGGCCGCGACCATCGCGCAGGTCGTCGAAATCACCCCCGCCGCGACCGCCACGCGGGCCGAAGCCGCCGGGGCCACGGCCCGGGCCGCCGCGTCCGCCGCGCTCGTGGCAGCGGGCTTCGTCGCCGTGGGAGTGACGGCCGTCGAAGCCGAACGGAAAGCCGTGGCGGCCGTGCCCGCCCCGCGGGCCGTGGCGTTCGCCATGGTGTGGCTCGGCATCGGCCGGGTGGGCGCGATGGCCGTGGTGGCCGAAGAACGGATGCGGGCCACGAGGGCCTTGGGCGTCGCCATCGTGACGGCCGAAACGGAAGAAGGGCGTATGCATGGTCTTTTAGATATATCGTTTTTAGGCGCGAGAACGATATATCGAAATCCGCCGGCGACGCAAGTGTCGCCTCCCGCAACCTTTTCGGCGCCCGGCGCATCCAAGCCTCGTTGGTTCGATAGGCCGGCAAGGACGTGCCCCGCCGCGAGGGGTGACGGGGCCGCCGGCACCCATCCGTCAGGAGGCCCCCGATGCCCGTGCCCGCGCGTTCGCTTCCCCTGTTGTTCGGCCTGCTGGCCTGCGGTTGCCCGGTCTCGGCGATGGCGACCTGGTCGATCGTCGCCTGCGACCCGGATGGCAGCTGCGGCGTGGCCGTGGCGACCCACAACCTTGCAGTGGGGGCGTCGGTACCGGCGGCGCGGGCGAAGGTCGGCGCGTTGGCCAGTCAGTTCGAGACGCGGCCGGCGCATGGGCCGCAAGGATTGGCCGCGCTGGCGCGCGGGCAGGCGCCGGCGGCCGTGCTCGATAGCCTGATCGCCACGGACGATGGCGAGGACGGCGATGCGCGCGACCGGCAGATCGGCCTCGTCGCGGCCGACGGCGCCAGCGCCGCCTACACCGGCGCGCATGCGCGGGCGGCTGGCTGGGCGGGAGCGCTGCAGGGCGAGGGCTTCAGCGTGCAGGGCAACGGACTGGCCGGCCCCCAGGTATTGGAGGCGATGCGCGTGCGCTTCCTCGCCACCGCCGGGGCGCTGGACGCGCGGCTGATGGCTGCGCTGGAAGCGGGGCAGGCGGCGGGCGGGCAGCGGATCGGCGCGATGTCGGCCGCGTTGCTGGTACGCACGCCGCAGGGCGGTTGGGCGGACGTGGACCTGCGCGTGGACGCCTCGCAAGACCCGGTGCGCGACCTGCGCGCGCTGCTGGATCGCCGCCAGGCGCACCAGGGCATGCTGCGGGCGGAAAGGTTGCTGGCCCGCGGCGATCGTGCAGGCGCGGACCGCGAAGCGGCGGCGGCGCTGGCGCAGAGCCATGACTGGGACCGCCTCTGGCGCCGCGCGGCGCGACTGGCGATGCAGCAGGGGGAGCACGCGGTGGCGATCGAACGGCTGGCGGTGTTCCGGCGGCTCAACCCGGTTTGGGCCAAAGAGGAACTGCGCGACCCGTTGTATGCCGCGTTGGCCGACGAGCAACGTGTGGCCGGAGGGCGCTGAGGTCGCGGCTCAAGCCGCTCCTACAAGGAGGAGGCGGCCGCGTCGCCTTCCTCGATCACCTTGCGCTGCATGGCCTCCAGGTACGCATCCAGCTCCTGCGTGGAGGTGAAGATCTCGCCCAACGGCACTGCCTTCACCATGTCGAACACCTTGCGGATCTGCGGCTGGGGATGCGTCACCAGCACCTTCCCGTTGCGCGGGGCCAGCGCCTTGCGCGCCTTGAAGATCGAACGGATGCCGGCGCTGGAGATGTACTCCAGCCCGCTCAGGTCCAGCACCAGCGTCTGCACGGTGGTGGCCAGCAGCGGCGACAGCGCCTCGTCCAGCGCCTGGTAGGTGTGCGTGTCCAGCCGCCCGCTGAGGATCACGCGCTGGCGGTTGTCCTGCGGGGGGTCGATCTGGATGCTCAGGGTGGTCACGGCACATCCTCCAAATCCGCAGAGAAGGGATGCAGCAAGGTGACACGGACGATGTTGGCGTCGCCTTCACGCCGGTAATCGAGTTCGTCGGCCAGCTGCTGCACCAGGAACAGCCCCAGCCCGCCCACGGGGCGCTCGTCGATGCCCGCCGTCAAGGCCGGCATCGCCGCGCGTGCCGGGTCGAACGCCTGCCCGTGTTCGCGCAGTTCCAGCACCAGCGCGGCGTGGTCCACCGACACGCGCAGGCGCAGCGGCATGCCGCGCGCGGCGCATTCGCCGTGGTGCAGCGCGTTGGCGGCCAGTTCCTCCACGATCAGGCGTACCTGCCCGATGCGCTCGGCGACCACGCCCCGCTGCAGCAAGGAATCTTCCAACTGGTCGTTCAGCCCCGCCAACGCTTCCAGCGAAGGGGCCATGTCCAGGTCCATCCTCATGTGCGCTGTGCCTCCCCAGGCTCCCGGCGCAAGCGTATCGCCAGCAGCGTGATGTCGTCGAACGGCTCCGCCTGGCCAGTGAACCGGTGGAGGTCCTCCACCACTGCGGCGCACTGTTCGGCGGCGCTGCGCCCGGGCCGCAGCGCGGCATGCAGGCGCGCCAGCCCGTAGGCCTGCGCTTGCTCGTCCAGCGCGTCGGTGACGCCGTCGGTGTATCCGAACAACGTCTGCCCCGGCGCCAGCCGGCCACGCAGCAGGGGGTAGTGTGTCTGCTCCTCGATACCCAGCGGCGGTCCGGATTCCAGCGGCAACCCCTGCACGCCGGCCTGCGCGTCCACGAGCAGCGGCGCCTCGTGACCCGCGCTGGAAAGCCAGAAGTCACCGCTGTCCACGTTGATGAGCCCGCACAACACGGTGGCGAACATGCAGGTGTCGTTGTTCTCGGCCAGCCGGCGCGAGGCGGCGATCAGGATGCCGTCCGGCCGCGTGTGCCGCCGCGCCGCGACTTCGAGCACGCTCACCGTGCGCGCCATGAACAACGCCGCCGGCACGCCCTTGTCCGACACATCGCCGATCACGAACCACAGCTGGCCCGGCGCGGTCTCGAAGAAGTGGTAGAAATCGCCGCCCACCATCTTCGCCGGCTCCAGCCGCGCGCAGGTTTCCAGGTGCGAGCCGGCGGTATCGAAGGTGCGCCCGGAGGGCAGCATCGCCAGCTGGATGTCGCGCGCGATCTGCAACTCGCTCTGCATGCGTTCGCGCGCGGCCGTCATCTGGCCGATCTCGTCCATCTGCTGGCGGATCGAGCCACGCGCGATGTCGAACGCGCGCGCCATCACGCCCACCTCGTCGTGGCGCTGCACGTGCGGCAGGGTGAAATCGAAATCGCCCCGACGAAACTGCGCGGCTGCCGCGGTGAGATCCTCGATGGGGCGGGTAAGGCGCGACGCGAAGCGGCGCATCAGTACCCACCACAGCACCAGGCCGGTCACCGCACCCAGTGCGACCCACAGCGCCAGCCGGTTCAGCCCCGCCAGCACGTAGCCGCGCGAGGCTGAAAGCACGAACGTCCAGCCGCTCTTGCCCACTGCCGCGCTGCGGGTGAAGTACACCTGCCCGTCGGGCGCGCGATGTTCGAACGCCGCCGTCTGGCCGGCCGCCATCGCCTGCACCAGCGGGGCCAGGTCCGGGCGCGCGCGCTGCACCTGCTGGGCCAACGTGCGGCGCAGGTTCAAGGCCGGGTCCGGGTTGAGCACGAACAGCCCTTCCGGCGAGAGCAACGTGGCCTGCACGCCAAAGTTGTCCGGCAGCTCGCGCACGATGTCGCGCAGCCGGCGCACCGGCACGTCCACGCTCACCATGCCGATGGGTTCGGCGCCGGGCCCATCGCCCGGCCGCGTGACCGGCAGGTTGTAGGTGGTGAACAGCTCCCCGCCCGTGGCCGAGTTTGCATACGGTTCGGACCACCACGCTTGGCGGGTGGTCATCGTGCGCTGGTACCACGGCATTAGACGATAGTCGTAGCCCAGGTCCTGGGCGGACTGCTCCAGGAGCTTGTCGCCGGCCCGGCGGATGTACCAGACAAAGCCCGGATCGTTGGCCTGCTTTGCCGTGCGCGGGGCCAGCACGATCATGGCGCCGGCGATGTCGCTGTCGCCGGTCAGGCTGGCTTCGAGCAGGGCGCGCAGGTTGAACGGCTGGGCGCCCACGGCTCCGGCGCTGGCGGCCAGCGTGCGGCCGCTGACCTGCACCGAATCCAGCGTCGCGGCCAGGCTGCGGGCGCTCTGCTGGGTGAGGCCATCCACTTCCTTGCGCGCGGCGGTGACCAGTTCGGCGCGGGCGCCGAGATAGAACAGCGTGCCCAGCAGGCCCAGCAGCGCAGCCAGGCTGAGTACCGCGCCGACCAGCATGCGGGTGCGCAGGCTATGGCGCCAACGCACCTGGGGCTTGGGGGGCGGGGAGGTGCTGTCCATGCGAACGGCTTCCGGTGCCGGCGAAGCCCGGATCATCACCCCAGCGCCAGGCCTGCGCCAGATGGCCGCGGCACAGTTCCGGCATCTGGTGCCACGCCCTATTCCCTCCACCCGCCCCGCCTATTCCCCCACCGCATCGCTGTCCCGCGGGACAGCCGCGGACACCCATGGAACGCTGCTTTTCCCGCCATTCCATACGCACCCGTAGCGAGGAATGCGGCAATACGGCTGGGTTACACTTCAAGGTTCACGAAAACATTGCACGGCGGCCCCCGCGCGCCGTACCCGGGAGCGTTATGAACTGGTTGAACGAAGTACTGCAGAACGATCCGAACCCGCTCGAGACCCAGGAGTGGCTCGAATCGCTCAAGGCGGTCATCGATGTCGAGGGTCCGGAGCGCGCGCACCAGCTGCTGGAAGGCATGGTCGAGCAGACCCGCCGTGCCGGTGCCTACCTGCCGTTCTCGCCGACCACCGAGTACGTCAACACCATTTCCCCGGCCAACGAAGCCAAGAGCCCGGGTGATGCGGCGATGGAGTGGAAGATCCGCTCGATCATCCGCTGGAACGCCATGGCCACCGTCGTGCGCGCCAACCGCAAGCCGGGCGACCTGGGCGGCCACATCGCTTCGTTCGCCTCGGCGGCCACGCTGTACGACGTGGGCTTCAACCATTTCTGGCGCGCGCCTTCGGACAAGCACCCCGGCGACCTGCTCTACATCCAGGGCCACAGCGCCCCGGGCATCTACGCTCGCGCGTTCCTGGAAGGCCGCATCACCGAAGCCCAGCTGGACAACTTCCGCATGGAAGTGGATGGCCAGGGCATTTCCTCCTACCCGCACCCGTGGCTGATGCCCGAGTTCTGGCAGACCCCGACCGTCTCGATGGGCCTGGGCCCGCTCGGCGCGATCTACCAGGCGCAGTTCATGAAGTACCTGGAGAACCGCGGCCTGATCGAGAAGTCCGACCGCAAGGTGTGGTGCTTCATCGGCGACGGCGAGTCGGACGCGCCGGAAACCCTCGGCGCCATCGCGCTGGCCGGCCGCGAAGGCCTGGACAACCTGATCTTCGTGGTGAACTGCAACCTGCAGCGCCTGGACGGCCCGGTGCGCGGCAACGGCAAGATCATCCAGGAGCTGGAAGGCGTGTTCCGCGGTGGCGGCTGGAACGTCATCAAGCTGCTGTGGGGCGGTTACTGGGATGCCCTGCTGGCCAAGGACACCAACGGCGTCCTGAAGAAGCTGATGATGGAAACCGTCGACGGCGAATACCAGAACTGCAAGGCGTTCGGCGGTGCGTATACCCGCGAGCATTTCTTCGGCAAGTACCCGGAGACCGCCGCGATGGTGGCCGGCCTGTCCGACGACGACATCTGGCGCCTCAACCGCGGTGGCCACGACCCGCACAAGGTGTACGCCGCCTACCACCAGGCCGTGAACACCAAGGGCATGCCGACGGTGATCCTGGCCAAGACGGTCAAGGGCTACGGCATGGGTTCGGCGGGTGAATCGCTCAACCCGACCCACCAGACCAAGAAGCTGGACGACGAAGCCGTCAAGCATTTCCGCGACCGCTTCAATATCCCGGTGAGCGACGCCCAGCTGGCCGACGGCCAGGTGCCGTTCTACCACCCGGGCGAAGATTCGCCGGAAGTGCAGTACCTCAAGGCGCGCCGTGCCGAGCTCGGCGGCTACCTGCCGCAGCGCCGCCCGAAGGCGACGCAGTCGTTCGTGGCGCCGACGCTGGACAAGTTCGAGCGCCTGCTCAAGGACAGTGGCGAGCGCACCTACAGCTCGACCATGGCCTTCGTGCAGACGCTGAACATCGCGCTGCGCGACAAGGAGATCGGCCCGCGCATCGTGCCGATCGTGGCCGACGAGGCCCGCACCTTCGGCATGGAAGGCATGTTCCGCCAGATCGGCATCTACGCGCCGTTCGGCCAGAAGTACAAGCCGGTCGACGCCGACCAGCTGATGTACTACCGCGAAGACCAGGGCGGCCAGGTGCTGCAGCAGGGCATCAGCGAGCCGGGTGCGATCGCCTCGTGGATGGCGGCGGGCACCAGCTACTCGGTCTCCGACGTGCCGATGCTGCCGTTCTACATCTACTACTCGATGTTCGGCTTCCAGCGCGTGGGCGACATTGCCTGGCAGGCGGCGGACATGCGCACCCGCGGCTTCCTGCTCGGCGGCACCGCCGGCCGGACGACGCTCAACGGCGAGGGCCTGCAGCACCAGGACGGCCACAGCCACCTGATCGCCTCGTCCGTGCCGAACTGCCTGTCGTACGACCCGGCGTTCGCATACGAAATCGCGGTGATCATCAAGGACGGCCTGCGTCGCATGTACCGCGACAACGAGGCGGTCTTCTACTACCTGACCGTGATGAACGGCAACTACGAGATGCCGGCGATGCCCAAGGGCGCCGAGGAAGGCATCCTCAAGGGCCTCTACAAGTTCCAGGCCTCGTCGCTCAAGAAGCCGAAGGCGCACGCGCAGCTGCTCGGCAGCGGCGCGATCCTCCCCGGCGTGATCGACGCCGCGGCGATGCTCGAGAAGTACGGCGTGGCCGCCGACGTGTGGAGCGTCACGAGCTACACGCAGTTGCAGCGTGACTGCCAGGCGGCGGATCGCTGGAACATGCTGCATCCGGGCGAGAA
>JAEWJB010000130.1 GCA_023386795.1 Pseudomonadota bacterium | reverse complement strand
GTTGGGTTGTTTTCCCCGGGGGGGGGTTTACGCCGCTCCTACAAGCGCGTGGAGCCATCCATCAAAGCGCCCCCGGCGAACCACGCCCCTGACGCTTCAGAAGCGCATCTCCCGCCACCTCAGCCGCGACGCAGGTCCACCACGCGGTTCTCCGACAACACGCCGCCCTCCTCCTCCACCGCGCCGAGCACGAACTCCAGCGCCGCGCCGAACAGGCCCGCCGGGCTGTTCCAGTATTCGGCTGACTCGGCGCGCACATGGATCAAGCGCAGCTCCGGATCATCCTTTCCGCCCGGGAAGAACACCGCCATGGCCGGCGACCAGTAACGCTCCACGCGCGCCCGGTCCTCCACCACCTGCGCACGCCCGGCCACCGACACATAGGTGTTCCGCTCCGGCGCGGCATAGGCCACGTTGACCCGGGGATTGGCCGAGATTTCGGCAATCTTCGGACTGCTGGCGGCGGTGACGAACCACAGGTCGCCATCGAACTCGACTTCCTGCGTGCCGAGCGGCCGGCTGACCAGCCGGCCGTCGGCCGCCACGGTGGTGAACATCGCCACCTTGATGTCGCGCAGCAGGTCGGCCAGTTGGCGGATATCGTCTTCGCGACGGCTCATGTGCGTGCTCCTTGAATGTAGGAGGGCATTCGAGCCGATCGGCACGCAAAGCGACGTGAATCGGAATCCTCAGCCGGCGTGACGCGCCCGCCACGCCTGCGCGGCCAATCCGAAGGAGCGTAGCCGGGCAGCGTGGTCGTAGATGTTGGCGGTCAGCAGCAGTTCGTCCGGGCGATGGCGCTCGACGAATGCGGCAATGCCCTCACCCACCGCCTGCGCGTCGCCCAGCACGGTGCAGGCCAGCGCGCGCTCCACCCCCGCCTTCTCGTGCGGCTGCCAGAACGATTCGATGTCGTCGATCGGCGGCGGGATGCGACCGGGCCGGCCACGCCGCAGGTTGACGAAGCTCTGCTGCTGGCTGGTGAACAGCCGCCGCGCTTCGGCTTCGGAATCGGCGGCCACCACGTTCAACGCCAGCATCGCGTAAGGCGCCTTCAGCTGCTCGGAGGGCATGAAATCCCGGCGATAGACCGCCAAGGCCTCATCCATGGCGTCCGGCGCGAAGTGCGAGGCAAAGGCGTACGGCAGGCCCATCGCCGCGGCCAGCCGGGCGCCGAACAGGCTGGAGCCGAGCAGCCATACCGGCACGTCCACGCCGGCGCCCGGCACGGCCTGCACCAGTTGCCCCGGCACCGCCGGCTGGAAGTACCGCAGCAGTTCGGCGACATCCTGGGGAAAGGTATCGGCACCGTCGAAGTAGCGACGCAGCGCGCGGGCGGTGGCCTGGTCGGTGCCGGGCGCACGGCCCAAGCCCAGGTCGATGCGTCCCGGGTACAGCGATGCCAGCGTGCCGAACTGCTCGGCCACCTGGAGGGGCGCATGGTTGGGCAGCATGATGCCGCCTGCGCCGACCCGGATGGAGCGCGTGCCACCGGCGACATGGCCGATCAGCACCGCCGTGGCGGCGCTGGCGATGCCGGGCATGTTGTGGTGCTCGGCCAGCCAATAGCGGTGGTAGCCCCAGCCCTCGGCGTGCTGGGCCAGTTCGAGCATATGGGCGAAGGCGCTGGTGGGGTCGCTGCCCTCGCAGACGGGGGCGAGGTCGAGGACGGAAAGCGGGATCATGGCAAATCCTGAGGAAGCGTGTTCCAGAGCATGGGGGCGGCGGCCGGCCACCACCAGTCGCCCATTGGGAGCGCTGGCAAGCCGCTGATTTCCATAGGCCCGGTTGCGCCACGGGCACGGTCTGGATATCGGAAATTTCCCTACTGGCGCGGCGCCGGGGAAGTGACTAGCATCACACTTAGGGGAGCAGTGTGAGATCAACCACCGTGGAACTCATTCGTCACTGGGAGCGGCCGATCAAGATCGGCATGTGCGTCGTTTACGTTGTCGTGCTGTGCTCGGCCGCCGCGATGTTCCTGCTGCGCTGAGCGGAATCAAAGCCGCCACGGATGGCTCTGGTTCGATGCGCATCCCGGCCGTTGGAGGCCGGCGCGAAGTTTCTTTTCCTTCTGGATTCCGTCGCGGCCGTCTTTCCTGATGGTGGCCCGCGGCTGTCCGCGACTCATCTGCCGCGCAGGCGTTGAATCAACCTGGTACGCGTCATTTGCACAGGCCCCGTGCGATTGGCGGAGAGAGTGGGATTCGAACCCACGGAAGGTTTGACCCTTCGCCGGTTTTCAAGACCGGTGCCTTAAACCGCTCGGCCATCTCTCCGTGTACTGCGGCCTGCGCCTTGCACGCAGGCCCTCTGGATGTCGCCGGCACCGCACAGTCCGCGGGCCGGCGCGCATTCTCGCATGGGCCGCCGCTTGTGGTCAGCCCACCTCGGCGACCAGCGCCGGGGTCTGCACCCGCTTGATCTTCTCGGCCAGCTTGCCGCAGTCGCCGCCGCAATCCAGGCGCGAACGCTCGATCTCGCGCGGCAGGCGCTCGGCCAGGAAGTCGATGAACACCCGCACCGCCGGCAGCAGGCCGCGGCGCGAGGCGAACACGGCGTGGCAGATGCCCTGCGGCAGCGTCCAATCCGGCAGCACCACTTCCAGTTCGCCGCTGCGCACGGCCTCGGCGCACACCGTTTCCGGCAGCATGGTGATGCCGAACCCGTCCTTGGCCATCGACTTCAGCAGCGGGAAATCGAAGCCGGCCAGGCGCGGCTGCAAATCGACGCGGCGCACTTCGCCGTTCGGGCCATGCAGCTCCCAGCGTTGGTGCACCTCGTCCTCGCTGATGCTCATGGTCGTGTGGGTGGCGAGGTCTTCCGGCGTCTTAGGACGGCCAACGCGGTCCAGGTACTTCGGGCTGGCCACCAGCAGTTCCTGCACCTGCCCGAAGCTGCGCATCACCAGGCTGCCGTCGTCGTCCAGGCGCGAGCGCACGCGCAGGGCGACGTCGTAGCCTTCATTGATGACGTCCACGCGGCGGTTGCTGATGTTCAGCTGCAGCCGCACCTTCGGGTACTTCTCGAGGAATTCGGGCAACAGCTTGGGCAACTGGATCTGCGCCAGCGATACCGGCACGCTCACGCGCACCAAACCGCGCGGTTCGGCGCTCAGGCGGTCCACCACCTCGCGCGCGGCCTGCGCTTCGGCCAGCATGGTCTGGGCGTGGCGATGCACGCTCATGCCGACATCGGTGACGGCGAAACGTCGGGTGGAACGCTGCAACAGACGCACGCCCAGATCGGTTTCGAGCTGACTGATACGCCGACTCAGGCGGGACTTGGGAATGCCCAGGGCGCGCTCGGCCGCGGCGAAGCCGCCGTGGTCGACCACCATCGCAAAGTAGTAGAGGTCATTCAGGTCATGCATGGCGACATTTCCACGTTTGGAACGATACGTGACATTTAACTAGCTTTATCCCAAAAAGGCAACAATCTACCTTTGCTCCCCGACGCGGCGCTCCTGCCGCCCCAAAGCAAAGGTTCTGCCATGAAACTGCTCCATCTCGATTCCAGTGCCCTGGGTGACAACTCGGTCACCCGCGAACTCAGCGCCGCCGTGGTGAACCACTGGCGCGCCCAGCAGCCTGGGCTGCGGGTCGAATACCGCGACCTGGACCGCGAGCCGATCCCGCACCTGACCGGCCAGAGCCTGGCCAAGGCGGACGCCGCCGAGGCCGAGGCCGCCGAACGCACCCTGCAGCAGTTCCTGGATGCCGACATCGTGGTGATTGGCGCGCCGATGTACAACTTCTCGGTGCCTTCCACTCTCAAGGCCTGGATCGACCGCGTGGCGGTGGCCGGGCGCACCTTCCGCTACACCGAGAACGGGCCGGAAGGCCTGGCCGGCGGCAAGCGGATCATCATCGCCAGCGGCCGCGGCGGCTTGCATACGGGTGCACCGACTGACTTCCAGGAGCCGTACCTGCGCCGGGTGTTCGCGTTCCTCGGCGTGAACGATGTGGAGTTCGTGCGCGCCGAGGGCGTGGCGTACTCGCCGCAGCACCGCACCGATGCGCTTTCCCAGGCGCACGCTTCGATCAAGGGCTTGGGGCTCGACCTGCCCGAAGCTGCCTGATCGACCCAGTCTTCGTTAGGTAACGCTCAGGTTTCCGGCGCGCCCCTCCCCCGTCGGCGCTGGAAACGGGACGGACCTGCCTCTGGCGGGTCCGTCTTTTTTTATGGGGATGTGGTGGTTGTGTGGCGGCCTGCCGGCTATTTTTTTGTGTCGCCCGTGCGCGTTGTGGGTGGCTGGCTGGCGAGGTTGATCGGCGGGTTGTGGCGTTGTGCACGAACTGCGGGGCAGTTCCTTCAGATCCCCACGATCGGACAACAACATCCAAAGCCGCGCTCCCCACCTGCAGGAGCGGCTTCAGCCGCGCAGGGAAGAGCGAAAATTGGAGGAGAACGAAGTGCGGACGCGCGCTCCGGCGCGCCCTTGATCGAAGCATGAAAAATGAAGCGCCTTGCGCCGCCCTGGCGGGTATGGGCGTCAGCGGGCCATGGATGGCCCGCGGCGGCGAATCGGACAGGACGTCTGCTGAGCCGTGACGCCCATGCCCGCCAGGGCGGTGCCCGCACCGTAAGGCAGCACCACCCACCGCCCAAAAAATCGTTACCCGATCCGCACCAACCCACCCATATACGGCCGCAACACCTCCGGCACATCAATCGAGCCATCCGCGTTCTGGTAGTTTTCCATCACCGCGATCATCGCCCGGCCCACCGCCACGCCCGAGCCGTTGAGGGTATGCATCAGCTCCGGCTTACCCGTGGCGGGATTGCGCCAGCGCGCTTGCATCCGCCGGGCCTGGAAATCCCCGCAATTCGAGCACGAGGAAATCTCGCGATAGGTGTCCTGCGAAGGCAGCCACACTTCAAGGTCGTAGGTCTTGGTCGCCGAGAACCCCATGTCGCCCGTGCACAGCAGCACCTTGCGATACGGCAGCCCCAGCTTCTCCAGCACCACCTCCGCGCAGCGGGTCATGCGCTGGTGCTCGGCCTCGCTCTCTTCGGGGCGGCACACGCTCACCAATTCCACTTTCTCGAACTGGTGCTGGCGAATCATGCCGCGGGTGTCGCGCCCCCCGCTGCCGGCTTCGGCGCGGAAACACAGCGAATGGGCGGTCATGCGCAACGGCAGGCGCTCGGCGTCGACGATCTCGTCGCGCACGATGTTGGTCAGCGGCACTTCCGAGGTGGGGATCAGGTAGCGGCGCGAATCACCCACCGCGGTCTGGAACAGGTCTTCCTCGAACTTCGGCAGCTGGCCGGTACCGCGCAGCGAATCGGCGTTGACCAGCAGCGGCACGTTGGTTTCCTCGTAGCCATGCTCGCCGCTGTGCAGGTCCACCATGAACTGCGCCAGCGCGCGGTGCAGGCGCGCGATCGGTCCGCGCAGCACGGTGAAGCGCGCCCCCGACAGCTTGGCCGCGGTTTCGCCGTCCAACCAGCCGTGGCGAGCACCCAGTTCGACGTGGTCCTTGACCGCGAAATCAAAGCTGCGCGGCGTGCCCCAGCGCGACTGCTCGACGTTCTGGCTTTCGTCGCTGCCCAGCGGCACGTCGTCTTGCGGCAGGTTCGGAATGCCCAGCGCAATCGCCTCCAGCTCGCCGCGGATGCGCTCCAGCTCGATTTCCGAGGCCTTCAGCTCGTCACCGAACCCGGTCACTTCGGCCATCAGGGCCGTGACGTCCTCGCCCTTGGCCTTGGCCTGGCCGATCGCCTTGGACTTCGAATTGCGCAGGCTCTGCAGCTCCTGCGTGCGCACCTGGATGCGCTTGCGCTCGCTCTCCAGCGACTCCAGCGCGGCGGTATCGAGCACGAAGCCGCGCGTGGTGCGCAGGCGTTCGGCGAGTTCAGCAGGCTGTTGGCGAAGCAGGGCCGGATCGAGCATGAGACGGGATTTCGAGAAGGGACAGACTGTGGATTATCGCCTGTCCCGGGTCGATGCGTCGCCCGCCCCGGCCCCGCTGTGCCAGAATCGGGGCAGGAAGTCCCCACGAGTGTTCCCGTGTCCCGATCCAGCGACTCCGGTGCCGACGCCTCGCACATCACCCTGCGCCTGCCCCGCAATACCCTGAAGATCGCCGGCATTGCCTTTGGCGCCGGCCTGCTGCTCTTCCTGCTGGTCTGGGCGACCAGCCGCAAGAACGACTTTTATCGCGCCGATACCGCTGTCGCGCCAGCCGCGCAGCCCGGGGCGCCCATCGCGCCGCTGCCCGAACCCCTGCCCGCCGGCGGCGATGGTGCCAGCGACATGCCCGATGCCAAGGCCCCGCCGGCCGAAACGGAAGCCGCGCCGCGCATCGTGGAGACCGCGCCGCCGCCGGCGCCGCCCACCATCGCCCCCGCGCCCGTGCCCGCGCAGGCCGCGCCGACGGTTGCACTGGCACCCGGTGACCGCCCCGTGCCGATCCCGGGGCAGTCGCCACCGCCGAACTATCCGCCCGCCGCACTGCGCCGCGGGGACAGTGGCACGGTGGTGGTACGCGTGGAAGTCGATGCCGGTGGCGCGCCGGCCGGTGTGGCGCTGGTGCAGCGCAGTGGTTCGCGCGATCTCGACCGCGCGGCGATGGAAGCGGTGCGCAGTTGGCACTTCCAACCCGCGCAGCGTGATGGCCAGGCAGTGCCCGGGGCGCTGGAAATTCCCTTCGATTTCAAGCCGGCTCAGTAAGCTGAACCCCCGCCGCCCCGCGGCCGGCGTGTTCACCCCAGACTGACACCCCTGGCGTCGTTTTCGGCCAAGACTGCCTCCGTCCCAACAGACGAAGGAGCCAGATCATGTCCACGACGTCGCCGCATACCCAGGATTTCCGCGAGCAGCCCGCCATCGGTGCCGAACCCACCGAGCGCGGCGCCTCGCCTTGGCTGTGGGCGTTGTTGATCCTCGCGCTGGTCGCCCTGCCGGCCTGGTGGTGGATCCGTAACAGCCAGCAGACCTTCACCACGCCGGTCACCCCCACGAGCGATAGCACCGCCGCCGCTGCGCAGCCCCTGCCGGAAGCGACCAACCAGCGTCCGGCCACGATGGTCCGCCACGAGGCCACGCCGAAGGCAGCGGCGGTCATCCGCAACCGCGAGGCACGACCGCTGGCGTCCAACCCGGTGCCGGTCTACCCGGCGCGCGCGCTGCGCTCGGGCGTGGAAGGCAGCGTAACCGCCCGCCTGCAGGTCGATGCCAGCGGCCGCGTCAGCGATGCGGAGATTGTCGATCGCACCGGCGCGCGCGATCGTGACCTGGATCGCGCCGTGCTCAGCACGGTGCGCGATTGGCGCTTCGAGCCGGCCATTCGCAATGGCCGCGCGGTGGCCACCACCGTGCAGCTGCCGGTCGATTTCCACACCGCGCAGCAGTAATGCGATACCTGCCCTGCGCGTCGCTCAGGCGGCGCGCAGGGCAAAACCGGCCGAGCGCGCCAGCGTATCGAAGCCGGGAAACGAGGTGGCGACGTTGGCGATATCGTCGATCACCACCTCGCCTTCGGCCAGCTGGCCGGCGATCGCGAATGCCATCGCGATGCGATGGTCACCATGGCTGTCGATGCTGCCGCTGCCGATCGCACCTCCTTGGATCGCCGCGCCATCCGGGGTCTCATCCACCGTCACTCCCAGCGTGCGCAGGCCATGGGCCATCGCGCCGAGTCGGTCCGATTCCTTCACCCGCAGCTCGGCCGCGCCGCTCACCACGGTCTGGCCTTGCGCGGCAGCCGCGGCGACGAACAGCGCCGGGAATTCGTCGATCATGTCCGGCACCACGTCCTCCGGTATGACCGCGCCCCGCAGCGGGGCGTAGCGGACACGCAGGTCGGCCACCGGCTCGCCGCCATGTTCGCCGGGGTTCTCTTCCCGGATGTCGGCGCCCATCAGGCGCAGCGCGGTGAGCAGGCCGGTACGGCGCGGGTTCAAACCGACCGCGCGCAGCACCACTTCCGAGCCCGGGATGATGCTCGCCGCCACGATGTAGAACGCGGCCGAGGAGAAGTCCGCCGGCACGGCGATGTCGGTTGCCCGCAGGCGTTGGCCGCCACGCAGGCGCGCCTTGCCCGGGGAGAACTCGATCTCCACGCCGAAGGCCGAGAGCATGCGCTCGGTGTAGTCGCGGGTCGGGTGCGGCTCGGTCACCGAGGTGTCTCCCTGCGCATACAGACCGGCCAGCAGGACGGCGGATTTCACCTGCGCGCTGGCGACCGGCGAGACGAAATCGATGCCCTTCAGCACCTGCCCACCGTGGATGCGCAACGGCGGGGTGCCGTCTGCTTCCGTGTCGATGCGTGCGCCCATTTGCGCCAGCGGGCCGGTGACGCGGCGCATGGGCCGGCGCGAAAGCGATTCATCGCCCACCAGCACGCTGTCGAATGGCTGCGCGGCCAACAGGCCGGCCAGCAGGCGCATGCCGGTGCCGGCATTGCCGCAATCCAAGTCGCCGTCCGGCGCGCGCAGGCCATCCACGCCCACGCCATGCACGATGCGCTGCGAGGCCGACGGCGTTTCGATGCGGACGCCGAGGCGGGAGAAGATCGCTGCGGTCGAACGGGTGTCCTCGCCTTCGAGGAAGCCGTCGATGCGCGAGACGCCATCGGCGAGCGCGGCGAACATCACCGCGCGATGCGACACCGACTTGTCCCCGGGGATAGCCAGCGTGCCCTGCAGCGGGCGGCCCTGGCTGGCGATCCAGCTCTGCTTAGCGCTCATGTCTTTCCTGTTGCGTGATTCGTAAGGGGCGATTAGGGAATGGCGACCGGGTAGGACCCCAGCACCTTGACCTGCGCCGAATGCGCGACCAGCTCGGCCAGCGCCTGTTTCATCGCCTCGTCCTCCACATGGCCGGCCAGGTCGATGAAGAAGCCATATTCCCACTTGGCCTGGTGCGAAGGCCGCGACTCGATGCGGTTCATGCTGATGCCATGCCGCGCGAACGGGCTGAGCACGTCGAACAGCGCGCCGGGCTTGTCGTGGATGAACACCAGGATGGAGGTGCGGTCGTGGCCGGACGGCGGGAAGATCTTGCGTCCGATGACCAGGAAGCGGGTGGTGTTGTCGTCGTCATCCTCGATGGATTTCATGATGACCTTCTTCAGGCCATACACATGCGCGGCGCTTTCCCCGCCGATCGCTGCGGCGTCCTCGGCATTGCGCGCACGGCGTGCGCCCTCCGCGTTGGAAGACACCGGGATCTTCTCGGCCTTGGGCAGGTTGGAGCGCAACCAGCCGGCGGTCTGGGCGAAGGACTGGGGGTGGGCATAGATGCGCTCGATGTCGTCCAGCCGCCCGCTGCGCGAGAGCAGGTACTGGTGCACGCGCAGTTCGACTTCACCGCAGATCTTCAGGTTGGAGGTGAGGAACATGTCCAGCGTGACCTGGATCGTGCCCTGCCCCGAGTTCTCCACCGGCACCACGCCGAAATCTGCATTGCCGGCCTCGACCTCCTGGAAGACCTCCTCGATGCTGGCCATCGGCTGGCCCACCGCCGAGCGGCCGAAGTGCTTGAGCACGGCCTGCTGGCTGAAGGTGCCCTCCGGGCCGAGGTAGCCGATCTTCAGCGGCTCCTGCTGCGCCAGGCAGGCGGACATGATTTCGCGGAACACGTGCACCAGCACTTCATCGCTGAGCGGGCCCTCGTTGCGGTCCACCACCATGCGCAGCACCTGCGCTTCGCGCTCGGGGCGGTAGTAATCCACCGCGGCGGCGAGCTTGCCCTTGGCCTTGCCGACCTGGTGGGCGAACTGCGCGCGCTCGGCGATCAACGCCTGGATGCTGCGGTCGATCTCGTCGATCTTCGCGCGCACATCGGCCAGAGCGGGCGGCGGCGCGGCGACGGCCGGGACGGCGGGAGACTTGCGTGCCGCCGGCTTGGCGGTCTTCTTCGGCTTGGCGGCCATGGGATCGGGTTTCCTGTTGCGGATGCGGAGGACTCAGCCGTGGCGCCGGGCGAAGTCGTGCATGAAATCGACCAGCGCCTGCGCGCCGGCCACCGGCATGGCGTTGTAGAGGGAGGCACGGATGCCACCGACCGCCTTGTGGCCCTTCAGCGCGAGCAGGCCGGCGGCCTTGGATTCGCTGACGAACAACGCGTCCAGGCGCTCGTCCGGCAGGAAGAACGGGATGTTCATCCGCGAGCGCACCGCCGGGGCGACCTCGTTGCGGTAATAGCTGCCCGAACCGTCAATGGCGCCGTACACCAGGCGCGCCTTCTCGGCGTTGCGGCGGGCGAATTCGGCCACCCCGCCCTCGTCGAGCATCCACTTCACCGTCAGGCCGAGCAGGTACCAGTTCCAGGTCGGCGGCGTGTTGAGCATGGAATCGCGCGCGGCGTGCGAGGCGTAGTTGAAGATGTCCGCGCGCGGCTGGCCTGCGCGCGCGAGCAATTCGCGGCGCACGATCACCACCGAGATGCCGACCGGCCCCAGGTTCTTCTGCGCGCCGGCGTAGATCAGCCCGTAACGCGAGACGTCGAGGGGTTCGGAGGCGATGGACGAGCTGAAATCGGCGAACAGCGGTACCTCGCCCACGTCGGGCGTGTCGCGAAATTCCACGCCGTGGATGGTCTCGTTCGCGGTGATGTGCACATAGGCCGCATCGGGCGAGAGCTGCCACTGCGCGCGCGGGGGGATGTCGCGGAAGCCGCCGGCCTCGCCGTCCGCGGCGACGTGCACGTTGACGTAAGGCGTGGCCTGCTTGATCGCCGTCTTGCCCCAGTGGCCGGTGACGACCACATCGACGGTCTGGCCGGGTGCGGCGAAGTTCAGCGGCAGCAGCGCCTGCTGGGTGGTCGCGCCGCCGGCCAGGAACAGCACGGCGTAATCGTCCGGGATCGACAGCAGCTGGCGCAGGTCGGCTTCGGCGCGCTCGGCCAGGGCCACGAAATCCGCACTTCGGTGGCTGATTTCCACCACCGAGGCCCCCACGCCGTTCCATTCCAACATCTCCGCCTGTGCCTGGCGCAACACCGACTCGGGCAGGGTCGCCGGGCCGGCACTGAAATTGAACGCGCGGGTCATGTCACACCTTGTTCGAAACAGTTCCGTAGTATGCCGCAGCGCACCAGCGTTGACAGGCCGCCTTAAAAGTTGCATTTGCATCGATTGGCCGCGTTCGGGCCGTTGCGGTGGAAACTTCCCGTCCATCGGTGCAGTCTGAGAAGGCGAGTCCTTACCAGCAGGCCGGTCCATGTCGATACGCGATGCCCTCCGCATTCCCGCCCGCGAGATCACCGACGAGGCGATCTACCGCGACCGTCGCCGGTTGCTGCAGGCGCTGGCGCTCGGCCCGGCGCTGGGGCTCTCCGGCTGCGCCGATGCCGATCCCCCGCCGCCGCCCAAGGTCACCATCACGCCCGAACAGGCGCGGCGGGGCTTTCGCACCGACGAAACCCTGACCCGCTACGAGGACGTCACCAGCTACAACAACTTCTACGAATTCGGCACCGGCAAGACCGATCCCTCGCGCGCTCCGAAAACACTACGCACGCGGCCGTGGTCGGTGCAGGTGGGCGGCGAGTGCGCCAAGCCCGGCACGCTGGACCTGGATGCCCTGCTCAAGGGCCTCACCCCCGAAGAGCGCGTGTACCGGCTGCGTTGCGTGGAGGGCTGGTCGATGGTGATCCCGTGGACCGGCGTGCCGCTGGCCGACGTGCTCAAGCGCTTCGAGCCCAACGCCAAGGCCAAGTACGTCGCGTTCACCACGCTGGCCGACCCGCAGCAGATGCCCGGCATCGCCTATCGCTCGATCGAATGGCCGTACAAGGAAGGCCTGCGCATCGACGAGGCCATGCACCCGCTCGCTTTCCTGGCCACTGGCCTGTACGGCAAGCCGCTGCCGCAGCAGAACGGGGCGCCGCTGCGGCTGGTGGTGCCGTGGAAGTACGGGTTCAAGAGCATCAAGTCGATCGTGGAGATCCGGTTCGTCGAGCGCATGCCCGAAACCGCCTGGCACGAATTGCAGCCGCACGAGTACGGTTTCTTCTCCAACGTCAATCCCGCCGTGGACCACCCGCGCTGGAGCCAGAAGACCGAGCGGCGCATCGCCGGCACCGCCAGCAAGCTGTTCGCCGAGCGCATCCCCACCCTGCCCTTCAACGGCTACGCGGCGCAGGTCGCTTCGCTGTACAGCGGCATGGACCTGAGGAAATGGTTCTGAGCGCGGCCCCGCCGCGCCGCCCGGCGCCGGTGCGGCGTGCCAGCGCCGGCATCATCTTCGCCAAGACGCTCGTCCATCTGGCCGCGCTGTCCCCCCTGGCACTGCTGGCGTGGCAGTTCTGGCAGGTGTGGCAGACCGGCAGTGACGCGCTCGGCGCCGACCCGGTGGCCGAGATCGAACATCGCACCGGCCTGTGGGCGCTGCGGCTGTTGATGGTCACCCTGGCCATCACCCCGCTGCGCCAGCTCACCGGGCAGGCGGTGCTGATCCGCTTCCGCCGCATGCTCGGGCTGTATGCGTTCTTCTACGCGACGGTGCACCTGGGCACGTACCTGGCGCTGGACCTGCGCGGTTACTGGACACAGATCTTCGAGGAAATCGCCAAGCGTCCGTACATCACGGTGGGCTTCCTGGCCTGGCTGCTACTGGTGCCGCTGGCGATCACCTCGACCCAGGGCTGGATCCGCAGGCTCAAACGCAACTGGGGCCGCCTGCACAAGCTGGTCTACGCCATTGGCGTGCTGGCCGTGCTGCATTTCTGGTGGGTGGTGAAGTCCGACATCCGCGAACCGGCGATATATGCGGCGATTCTCGCCGTGTTGCTCGGCTGGCGCGGCTGGAAAGCGGTCAGCGCGCGCCGAACCACAGCAGCGCGCTCAGCGCCGCGGCCAGCAGCACCGCGCTGAGCAGCAGCCACGGCCAGCGGCTCACGCGCGCACGCGCCGGTGCCTGCGGATCGGCTGCCGCATGACGCGGGCCGGCCGGCTCGGGAACCCGCTCGTTCTCGACCAGGGCAGGCTGCACCGGCACTTCCAGCACGAAGCGGTGCTGGCCATCGAACACCAGCTGGTCGCCCGGCTGCAGCCAGCAGTCGCGCACCGGCAGGCCGTTGACCACGCTGCCCTCGTGTGAGCCCAGGTCGCGCAGCAGCACGCGATCGCCGTGGGGCTCCAGTCGCGCATGGCGCGGCGGGAAGACGGCGTCGTCGATGAAAATGTCCGCCCCGGCCTCACTGCCCACCAGGCGTGCCTGCTCCAGCGTGAAGCTGCGGCCATGGTGCCGACCGCCGACACCGCGCAACAGGATCTGCGCATCCCCGGCCAGCGGTTCGTCGCCGGCCGGCGGAATCCGCGTCTGCGGCGCCAGGCCGGCGCGCAGCACCATCTCCACGCCATCGGCATACACCGCGTCACCGGCGCGCAGCAATGCCATCCGCCGCACCGGGCGTCCATTGACATGGATGCCGCGTACGCCGTTGGCCACCTGCAGCCACAGGCCGCGACGGTCCAGGCAGAACTGCGCCAGCAGCAAGGCACCCTGGGTGTCCGCGACCAGCCGCACGCTGCCCGAGGCATGGCGCACGATCCGGTGGACGCCGGGCTTGAGCGGGTGGTCCGGCTGCTGCCGGTGAGTGAAGTGGACTTGCAGTTCGCGCACGCGGCGCAGCCTAGCAGGTTGCCCCGGCCCGCAGATAGCCGGGACTTGGAGCGCGGCGGCCGCAACGCCACAATGCGCGCCTTTCCCCGTTGCGCCGGAGCCGTGCATGTCCCAGATCGATATCCGCCACGAACATGGCAAGACCCCCGAGCAGGCGCGGGTGGCGATCGAGGACGTCGCCGCCAAGCTGGCCGAACGCTTCGGCGTGCGTTCGCAGTGGCAGGCCGACACCCTGCAGTTCAACGGCAGTGGCGTGGACGGCGCGATCCAGCTCCTGCCGGGCGCGGTCCGCGTCACTGCCTCGCTGGGCTTCCTGCTGTCGGCGATGAAGGGCATGGTCGAAGCGGAAATCCGCCGCGTGCTGGCCGACAAGCTCGGTTAAGCCCCGCGCGCCCGGCTTCACCCGGCCGATGCAGGGGCGTCGCTACGCTGGCCCTGTCCATCGCCGCATGGGAGTCGATCATGACCAGCGCACAACCGAACCAGCATCGCAATCGTCGTGGCGGGGCCGGTACGCCGGACGACGACAGCACCGAGAGCTTCCAGGCACAGGCCGAGCAGTGGTCACGCCGCCTGGGCACCTCCGCGCAGAACGTGTGGTGGGCCGGACTTGGGGCGCTGCAGCGCGCACAGGCCGAAGGTAGCCGGCTATTCGACAGCCTCGTGCAGGAGGGGGCGGAGGTCGAGCGCGAAGGCCGCCGCCGCACCGAAGAACAGGTCGACGAAGTACGCGATGAATTCCGCAGCCGGTTCGACGAGGCGCGCGACAGCGCGGCGGCCGGCTGGGGTCGCATCGAGCGAGCCTTCGACGACCGGCTGCGCAGCGCGCTGCGCCGTCTGGAGATACCCGAACGCGAGGAAATCGACGCGCTGCGCAGGCAGGTGTCGCAACTGCGCAACCAAGTGTCGCGCCTGAGCGCGGCCGAGCGGGTGGCCCGCGGCCCGACGGATCCGGATACCGAGGCGGATTGAATCTTCCCGGATCAAATCCGGGACCCCGAACAGGCCCGGATTGTTGCAAAGCAACATCAACTTGCCGACAATCGGGTGGCCCGCCAGTCCATCAGAACGCCGTTTGCTTCCCTCCCCTTTCGGCTTCGGACTGGCGGGCTTTGCATATCCGGCCATCGGACACCGCTTCGACGAATGCCGGCCTTATGATCGCCCGAGAGGCGCCGATATAGACTGCGGCGCCGTGGCCTCGTTCCATCTTCGGGTGTTCAATGTTTTCCTGGATTCTTGCCTTGCTGTTGGCCGTCGTGGTCTGGAGCGCCGCCACCGTGTACCTGTGGTGGGTCCGCCGGCGCCGCGACGAGACGCGTGCCGGCCTGGCCGCGCTGGCCAGCCTGCACTGGCGGGAGTTTTCCGAGATCATCCGTCGCGCCCTGCAGGACGGGCGCGGCTGGCACATGGTCGCCCAACCCACTGAGGACGGCCTCCCGCGAAGCGACTTCCTGATGCGCGGCGAGGAAGGCGCGCCCTGGATGGTTTCCTGCAAGCACGGGCGCGCATACCGCATCGGCGCGGCGGCAGTGAACGAGTTGGGTACCGCGCTGCGGCTGGCCGGCGCGCAAGGCGGCGTGCTGATCACCGAAGGCATCGTCGAACGCGAAGGGCTCGCTGCCGCCGAACGCCAGCATGTCGAGATCCTCGACGGCCGGCGCATCTGGCCGATGCTCAAGCCCTACCTGGCGGCGGAAACCGAGAACCGGATCGTGCATGCGGCGCGTCGCCGTGCGCAGCGGCATACCGGAATCGCGGCGCTGGCGTCGCTGACGCTGGGGTTGCTGGTCGGCCTGGGGTACCTGTCCTCGCACCCACCCACCGCTTCGGCGCCGGCCATCGCGGCGACTGCCCCGGCCACGCCGGCTGCGGCACCGGCCACGCCGGCAACGCAGCCGCAGGCTGCGCCGGGCGGCGACACCTCGGATGCCGCGTTCGCCGAACCGGACCCCGCCACGCTGGACCGCTACCAGGCCTCGGTGTCGCGCGCACTGGCACAGACACCGGGCATCACGCGCGGGATCTGGCTGACACGCCTCACGCTGGCCGTGGACCGCCAGGTCGACGACGAGACCGCGTGGCCGCTGATATGCCGGGAGGTGGAACGCTACCCGGTGCTGCGCACGGTGCGCATCCAGCTCAACCCGCGCCCGGGTGTGTCCGAGCCGGTGCGCTGGCGACAGTGCCACACGATCTGATCGCCGCAGGGGCGGTTTGCACCCATCGCGGAAACGCTGCTTGCGCGATGCGATACACAAACTGTCAACAATCGGGTATAAGCTGTCTTCCCGATGGAGACAGACACTTACACACGTGATCTGATCGACACCGGAGTCGACCCGGCCCCGGTCCTCGAGTCATCCCTTGCGGCCTTTCCCCGCACCGTGCCGCGCATGCTGTCGCTTGATTCGCACGGGCGCGTACTGGACTGGATCAACTGGCAGGACGCCGCCTGCCTCTATGCGCGCGACGCGGTGTCCTGGACGCTCGGCGACCCCTGCCTGCAGATCCACGGCGGCACGTGCCGGTTGACCGGCGAACGCAGCGTGCTCGACCTGCACCCAATCATCGCCGCGCGCGGCCACGCGCGCTCGCGG
This sequence comes from Pseudomonadota bacterium, assembly GCA_023386795.1. Taxonomy (GTDB): domain Bacteria; phylum Pseudomonadota; class Gammaproteobacteria; order Xanthomonadales; family Xanthomonadaceae; genus Stenotrophomonas_A. The sequence continues at coordinate 4,099 of JAEWJB010000130.1, read as the reverse complement.
GCACTGGATCCCACGCCCACCCTCACCAACACCGCGTTGTTCGCGCGCGACGCGCAGCTGTGCCTGTACTGCGGCCAGCAATTCAGCCGGCCCCACCTCACGCGCGACCACGTGATGCCGGTGTCCAAGGGGGGCCGCGATACCTGGGAGAACGTGGTCACCGCGTGCTTCCACTGCAACTCGCGCAAGAGCAACCGCACACCGCAACAGGCCGGCATGCCGCTGCTGGCGGTGCCGTACCGGCCAAGCTGGATCGAGCACTTGATCCTGTCCAACCGCCACATCCTCGCCGACCAGATGGCCTTCCTGCGCAACCAGCTGCCGAAGAGATCCAAGCTGCTGGCTTAGTGACGAAAAAGGGTGCGAGAGCCTCGGCCGTCGCACCCTTCATCCCGATGACCCGTAGGTTGATCAGGCCGCCGGACGGGCCACGATCTCCACGCGACGATCCGGTGCCAGGCAGGCCACCAGCGCCGCCCGCGACAGCGACGCACTGCAATCGGTGAGCGACTGCGACTCTCCCCGCCCGTGCGCGCTGACTGCTTCGGCCGGCAGGCCATACGCGATCAGCACATTGCGCACCGTTTCCGCGCGACGCTGCGACAGCCATTGGTTGGCGGTGTCATCGCCAATACGATCGGCGTACCCGTTCACCTGCACGTCGCGGATGCCTTCGGCACCCCGCAGCAGTTCGGCGGCGATCTGCTGCAGCCGCTGGCGCCCTGCACTGCCCATGTCGCTTTCGGACCATTTGCCGAAGGCGAACAGCGCATCGGCCTGCAGCGCGAACTGGCGCGATGATGGCACCGACACTGCCGGTGCCGGATTCGACGCCGGCGCGGCCGCCGCCACCGGCGCGGTGGCGAGCAGGCGCGCGCATTCGCTCGGCGCCCAATACATGTTTCGGGCGATTTCCTGCGAATCGAACAGCACCTTGAAGCGGCATCGCACCGGCGTGCCCGCTGCATCCTTCAGCTGGAACAGGTAGTCCCACTCGCGCGCCGAATATCCTTCGCGAAAATGCGGCGAACCGACGAGTGCCCGCAGTTGTGGCTTGGTCATGCCGGTCGCCAGCGGACGCAGCTGCTCCACTGCCGGAACCGTGCCCCCCTTCACCACCATGTGGCTTTCGTCGGGGAAGACGAGTTCGGAAGCCGAGCCATCCTTGGCCAGGCCGCGACTCACCGAGGTCGTGCAACCGACACCGGCCAGTACCGGAGCGAGCAATGCGAGCAGGACGATTTTCTTCTTGATGATCATTGTGAGTTCCTTGAGATGTCCGTCCGGTCCCGGACGACGGCGCGAACGCCGCCATCCGGGTGCCGGGATTACCACTGGATGCCCGCGCCGACCGAGAAGCCGAATTCGCCGCTGGTGTTGCCGCTGGCCTGCGCCTTGTAGACGTAGCGACCGTTGTCGGTGACACCCGACAGGCCCACCGCCATCGCCGCTTCACCCTGGAAGCTGCCCACGCCGGCCGAGAGCATGTTGGCGCCCGGCAGGTACGCCTGCGGCATGCCGGCCATCGCCATCGCCGCGGCAGTGCCGCCGCGGGCCTCGCGACGTGCCACCCAAGCGTCTTCCTTGACTTGCTGGAAGCGGCTGTCGGTGTAGCCGTTGGCCTTGCCCAGCGTCTGCGCCATGCCGTCCTGCAGCTGCTGCACGTTCACCGCATCGGTCGGCGCCTTGCCGGCCGCGACGTTGCGCACCACCGTGGAGCCTGTGCCGCCCGGGCCGCCGAGGGTCAACGTGCCGTAGTCCGGCGCAGCGCCCGGGGCAGGCGCGTCGTAGCGGATCGAACCGGCCTGCGAGTTCTTCAGCTGCGAAACGTTGACCGCATCGGTATCCGCCCGACCCGCCGCGACGTGGCTGACCGCGCGTTCGTGGCCCGCACTGCCCACCGACACCGTATCGGCCTTGTCGGCCACCGAGCCTGCACCCAGGGCAACGCTGTTGTCGGCCTGCGCTTGCGCGCCCTGACCGACCGCCACGCTGCCTGCGCCGCTGGCATGGGCCGCCGAACCCGCCGCTACCGATTCGGCACCGGAAGCAACCGAGTCCGCGCCGGAGGAATTGGCGTGGAAGTACTTCACGCCCTTGCCCTCGGTGATGTCCTTGATCGCCTGCGTGTTATGGGTCACGCGACCATCGAGGTTGGTGATGGCATCGCCGGCGTTGTTCACCGTCTTGCCGCCGACGTTGTAGGTCGGGCCGGTCACCGAGCCGTCCGGATTGACCTGCGCGCCACCGCCCAGCCCATCGGCCACGGACTTGGCGACCGCATGCAGCTGCGCACCGTTCACTGCTTCGTTCGAACCCTCGCCCACCGCGCCGTTGGCGACACCCGCCAGCACGCGATCACCCTGCGTCCCGCGGAAATCCACCCGCTTGCCATCGGTCTGCGCGGCCACCGCGATGTTGCGGCTGGTGGCGTCCTGCTTGACCAGGCCCTCGCCGTTGACGTTGGTGATCTGGTCGCCCAGTCGAGTGATCGCGTCACCCACGTTGGTCACCGTCTTGCCCCCGACGATGTACGTCGGGCCACTCACGCTGCCATCCGGGTTGATTTGGGCACCGCCACCCAGCGAATCGGTCACCCCCTTGAGCTGGGAGACGTTCACCGCGTCGGTGCCCTGCGTGCCCTTGGCCACGTTCACGATCTGGCGCTCGCTGCCCACTGCACCCACCGAGACGGTATTGGCGCGATCGGCCACCGCACCCGCGCCCAACGCAACGGCGTTCGCCGCCTGCGCATGGGCCATCGGGCCGATCGCCACGCTGTCCATGCCGGTGGCGAGGGCGTCGGCGAGCGACGAGTTGGCACGGAAATACTTGATGCCCTTGCCGCCATTGACCTGGTCGCCCAACTGGGTGACGCGCGCATCCACGTTCGTCACGCGTCCGTCGACCTCGGTCAACGCATCGCCGACGCTGCTCACCGTCTTGCCACCGATGGTGTAGGTCGGGCCGGTCACCGAGCCGTCCGGGTTGACCTTCGCACCGCCGCCCAATGCGTCGGCCGTGGCCTTCTGGCTGTCATACAACTGCCCGCCGTTGACCGCATCCTTGGCGTCCTTGGCCACCGTGCCGCGGGCCACGCCGGTCAGCACACGCTCACCCTCGGTACCGGCCAGGTCGACCTGCTTGCCACCGGAGTCCTTGGCGACCGTCACCGCCTTGGTGCTCGGATCCTGCTTGACCAGGCCGATCTCGCCATTGGTGATCTGGTTGCCCAGGTTCGTCACGCGGCCATCGACATTGGTGACGCGTCCATCCACCTCGGTCAGCGCATCACCCACCGAGGTGACGGTCTTGCCGCCGATGGTGTAAGTGGGGCCAGTCACCGAGCCATCCGGGTTGACCTTGGCACCACCGCCCAGGGCATCGGCCGTGGCCTTTTCCGCGTTGTACAGCTGGCCACCCGTCACCGCGTCCTTCGAGTCCTTGGCGATCGCGCCATCGGCCACGCCGGTGACCAACCGCTCGCCTTCAGTACCCTTCAGGTCGATCTTCTTGCCGTTGCTGTCCTTGCCCACCGTGATGTCACGCGTGGTCAGGTCCTGCTTCACCAGGCCATCGGCGCTGACATTGTTGATCATGTCGCCCAGGTTGGTGATGGCATCACCGACATTGGTCACGCTCTTGCCACCGACGTTGTAGGTCGGGCCGCTCACGCTGCCATCCGGGTTCAACTTAGAGCCGCCGCCCAGCGAATCGGCCATAGTCTTGTTGGTGCCATACAGCTGCGAGCCATTCACCGCTTCCAGCGAGTTGGCGGCAATCGCGCCCTTGGAGACGCCCGACAGCACGCGGCTACCCGCGGTACCGGTGAAGTCCACCTGGGTGCCGTCGCGATCCTTGGCCACGGTGATCTTGCGGCTGGTCGCGTCCTGCTGGACCAGGCCAATCTCGCCGTTGCTGATCTGGTCGCCGAGCTGGGTGACCCGGCCGTCCACGTTGGTGACACGACCATCCACATTCGTGATCGCGTCGCCGACGTTGTTCACCGTCTTGCCGCCCACGGTGTAGGTCGGGCCGGTGACCGAGCCATCCGGGTTGACCTTGGCACCACCGCCCAGTGCATCAGCCGTGGCTTTCT
>JAEWJB010000129.1 GCA_023386795.1 Pseudomonadota bacterium | reverse complement strand
TGCCGGGTAAAATGCCCCGAATCCCCGCCCCACCAGAGCGTTCCATCACCTGCCGCACCCGCTTCGCCCCCAGTCCCACCGGCTACCTGCACATCGGCGGCGCGCGCACCGCGCTGTACTGCTGGCTGGAGGCACGTCACCGCGGGGGCGAATTCGTGCTGCGCATCGAGGACACCGACCGCGAACGCAGCACCCAGGCCGCCATCGACGCCATCCTGGAGGCCATGGAGTGGCTCGGCCTGGATTACGACGAAGGCCCGATCTACCAGACCCACCGCGTCGATCGCTACAAGGCCGTGGCCGAACAACTGATCGCCGAAGGCAAGGCCTATTACGCCTACGAGAGCCGCGAAGAACTCGACGCCATGCGCGAGGCCGCGATGGCGAAGCAGGAAAAGCCCCGCTACAACGGCGCGGCGCGCGAGCAGAACCTGCCTTTCCGCGATGATCCGAACCGCGTCATCCGCTTCAAGAACCCGCTCGAAGGCGTGGTCGCCTTCGACGACCTCATCAAGGGCCGCATCGAGATCGCCAACAGCGAACTCGACGACATGGTGATCTTCCGCCCGGACGGCTACCCCACCTACAACTTTGCCGTGGTGGTGGACGATTGGGACATGGGCATCACCGAGGTGATCCGCGGCGACGACCACATCAACAACACCCCGCGCCAGATCAATATCTACCAGGCGCTGGGCGCAGCTGTGCCGAAGTTCGCGCACATGCCGATGATCCTCGACGAGCAGGGCGCCAAGCTGTCCAAGCGCACCGGCGCGGCCGACGTGATGCAGTACAAGGACGCCGGCTACCTGCCGCACGCGCTGATCAACTACCTGGCCCGCCTGGGCTGGTCGCATGGCGACCAGGAGCTGTTCTCGCGCCAGGAGCTGATCGACCTGTTCGACGTGAAGGACGTCAATTCCAAGGCCGCGCGCCTGGACATGGCCAAGCTCGGCTGGGTCAACCAGCACTACCTGAAGACCGATGACCCGGCCAGCATCGCGCCGCAGCTGGAATACCAGCTGCGCAAGCTCGACCTGCCGCTGGGCCGTGGTCCGGCCGCCGCCGACGTGGTGGTGGCGCTGCGCGACCGCGTGCAGACCCTGAAGGAGATGGCCGAGCGCGCGGCGGTCTGGTACCAGCCGCTGACGCATTACGACGGCGACGCGGTGGCCAAGCACCTCAAGCCGGCCGCCGAGGCCCCGCTGGCCAAGGCGCGCGAGCTGCTGGCCGATGTGGGCAACTGGACCGTGGAGAACGTCTCCCAGGCGCTGCACGATGCGGCCGCGGCGCTGGAAATCGGCATGGGCAAGGTCGCCCAGCCGCTGCGCGTGGCCATCACGGGTACCCAGGTCAGCCCGGACATTTCCCAGACGGTGTACTTGGCCGGGCACGAAGAGGCCTTGAAACGCATCGATGCGGCGCTTATCAAGGTACGTACGGCCGTCTGAGCCGCCGTCCGCCCGATCCGAGGTTGCCATGCCCGCCACCAAGCACGCCTGCACCGATCCGCACCACCACGTCCACAGCGCCGACGCGTTCGTGGCCGCGGTGGAGCGCGCGTGCGCCGAACGCGGGCTGCGGCTGACGCCGATCCGCGGCAACGTGCTGCGGCTGATCGCCGACGCAGGCAAGCCGGTGAAGGCCTACGAACTGCTGGAATGGGTGCGCGAGGGCAAGAGCGTCGGTGCCGACGCGCCCCCCACGGTGTATCGCGCGCTGGATTTCCTGATGGCCAACGGTTTCGTGCACAAGCTCGAGTCGGTCAACGCCTTCGTCGCCTGCCACCACCCCAACAGCAGCCAGCACTCGGTACCGTTCCTGATCTGCGACCGCTGCCACAGCGCGGTGGAGCTGGAGGATCGCGAAGTGGTGGCCCAGCTCGATGCGCGCGCCAAGGCGCTGGGGTTCCAGCCGCAGGCGCAGACGCTGGAAGTGCACGGCCTGTGCGCGAAGTGCGCGCAGGCGGCGTGAGCTGGCTGCTCCAGGCGTGGAAGGGGCGCCGGCAGGCGCCCCTGTTGTTTCTACGCCACCCGCCGCGATTCCCCGCGCAGTCGCAGCGCCGCATGCACCATCGCGCGCAATGCCGTCTCCACCTCCGCCCAGCCGCGCGTCTTCAGGCCGCAGTCCGGGTTCACCCATAGCTGCTCTGGCGCGAGCACGTCGCGCGCGCGTTGCAGCAGGTCCAGGATATCGGCGACCGAAGGCACCCGCGGCGAATGGATGTCGTAGACGCCCGGCCCGATGGCGTTCGGGTAGCGGAAGCGAACGAAGGCATCCAGCAACTCCATCCGCGAGCGCGAGGTCTCGATGGAGATCACGTCCGCATCCAGCGCGGCTACCGCCTCGATGATGTCGTTGAACTCGGCGTAGCACATGTGGGTATGGATCTGCGTCTCGTCGCGCACGCCACTGGCGGCGATGCGAAAGCTCTCCACCGCCCAGTCGAGGTACGCCTGCCATTCGCCGCGCCGCAGCGGCAGGCCTTCGCGCAGCGCCGGCTCGTCGATCTGGATCACCCCGATGCCGGCCGCTTCCAGGTCGCGCACCTCGTCGCGCAGCGCCAGGGCAATCTGCCGGCAGGTCCGCGCGCGCTCCTGGTCGTCGCGCACGAACGACCACTGCAACACCGTGACCGGCCCGGTGAGCATGCCCTTCATGGGCCGCGAAGTGAGCGATTGCGCGTACTGCGACCAGCGCACCGTCATTGGCGCCGGGCGCGCGACATCGCCGTAGATGATCGGCGGCTTCACGCAACGCGAGCCGTAGCTCTGCACCCAGCCGTACTGGGTGAAGGTGAAGCCCTCCAGGCGCTCGCCGAAGTATTCGACCATGTCGTTGCGCTCGAACTCGCCGTGCACCAGCACGTCCAGGCCGATCTCTTCCTGGAAACGCACGCAGTGTTCGATCTGCCGGGCGATGAAGGCATCGTAGTCCGCCGTCCCCAGCTTGCCCGAGAGGAACCTCGCCCGCGCCTGCCGGACCTCGTGCGTTTGCGGGAACGAGCCGATGGTCGTGGTCGGATACAGCGGCAGTTTCAGTACATCCTGTTGCAGCCTCGCGCGATCGGCATAGGGCTTCAGGCGCCGGGTGGCCGTTTCGTCGAGGGCGGCCTCGCGTCGCCCGACATCGGGCCGATGCACGCGCGGCGACTGCCGGCGCGCATCCAGTGCGGCACGCGCCGGACGCAGGGCGGTATCTGCGTCGATCTGGCCGTCGAGCACATCGGCCAGCGTGCGCAGCTCTTCCAGCTTCTGCACCGCGAAGGCGAGCCATCCGCGCAATTCGCTGTCGAGCGTCTTCTCCTGCGCCAGGTCCACCGGCACGTGCAGCAGCGAGCAGGACGTCGACAGCCACAGGCGGTCGGCGCCTACGTGGCCTTGTGCGTAGCGGGCCAGCGTCAGCGCCTCGTCCAGACGTGCGCGCCAGATGTTGCGGCCGTCGATCAGCCCGGCCGACAGCACCCGGCCGGCGGGCAGGGCGCGCAACACGGCATCCAGTTGTGCCCGGCCCCGCACCAGGTCCACGTGCAGGCCATCGACCGGCAGCCCGGCCGCAAGCGCGAGGTTGTCGTCGAGCGCGCCGAAGTAGGTGGCCAGCAGCACGTTCGGACGAGGAACGCCGGCCAGATAGGCGTAGGCGCGGGTATAGGCCTCACGCGCGGCCGGGTCGAGGTCAAGCACCAGCGCCGGTTCGTCCAGCTGTACCCAGTCGGCACCCGCCGCCCGCAGTTCGCCCAGCAGCTGCGCATAGACCGGCAGCAGCGCATCGAGCAGCTGCCAGCGATCACTGCCGTCCACCGTCTTGGACAGTTGCAGGAAAGTCACCGGCCCGAGCAGCACCGGGCGCGTCCGGATGCCCAGCGCCTGTGCCTCGCGGAATTCCTCCACCGCCTTGCGTGAGCGCAGCTGGAAGGACTGGCCGGCCGCCAGTTCCGGCACGAGGTAGTGGTAGTTGGTGTCGAACCACTTGGTCATCTCCAGCGCGTGCACGTCGATGCCGCCGGACTGGTGGCCACGCGCCATGGCGAAGTAGGCGGCCAGCGGATCGGGTTCGAGTAGCGGGCGGTAGCGCGCGGGAATGGCATCGAACGCGAATGCAGCGTCGAGCACGTGGTCGTAGAGGCTGAAGTCGTTGCTCGGCGGGATGTCCACGCCTGCCTCGCGTTGTCGTTGCCAGTGGCGCGCACGCAGTTGGCGGGCCTGCTCGCGCAGGGCGTCGGCGCCGGTTTCGCCACGCCAGTGGCTTTCCAGGGCTTGCTTCAGCTCGCGCCGCGCGCCGATGCGCGGGAAGCCGGGGTGGGTCACGATCGTCATTGAAAGATCCTCATTGCATTGGGCAGTGAGGAACGAAGGAACCGCGGTGCGCGCCCGCTTGCGCGTGCGACGTGCCGCCAGCGACCTTCGCCCCCGCGGGCGAACCGGCAACACGCGGGCAAGGCGGAAGGCCGCGCACGGTCCAACCGAGCACGGGCTCCCGCCGCCCCCCGCGGGACGCCAGGTCGAAACGACGGCACGCGGCCGCCGGCGCAGGCCGGTATTCGGGCTGATGGACAGGCCATGCCGGTTGGCATGGGGGGCCTACTGCCCGCCGCTTCCCAGGCTCAAGCCCAGTGCATATGGCGGGGGTCGTTTCCATTCACCGCTGCGGGGCAGCTCCGGAATGGGCTGGCAAGCCAGCCTTCACCGGATTCCCGATTAAATCCATCGCTTCATTGGGATGAAGCGATGGATACCTGCGCGGTGTGGACGTTAGGGGCTGGCGAACGATCCGTCAACGGTGGCGTGCCGGAATTGACCTGATCTGAAACCCCGGCCTGTTATCGAGGGCATCCGTGCCCGAAGGAGCTGTCCATGGAAACGCAGAAGTTGCACCGCGGCCGCCTGTTCGACCATGTGCACATCATCGTGCGCGACCTGCCCGCCAGCCGCCGCTTCTACGGCGCCATACTGGATGTGCTCGGCATTGCGCTGGGGGGCGAGGGTGAAGACTATTTCTGGGCGGACGAACTGTTCGTCTCCAGCGCGGATTCGAAGGCCGCCCTCGGCCAGTTGACCGGCCGGCACCATCTCGCCTTCCAGGCCAAGGACGAGGCGATGGTGCAGGCCTTCCACCGCGCCGCGGTGGCCGCCGGAGGCACCGACAACGGCGCCCCCGGCGAGCGGCCCTACCATCCCGGCTATTACGCCGCGTTCGTGATTGACCCGGACGGGAACAACATCGAGGCCGTGTACCACGGCCCGGCCAGGCGCAGTGCCGAGTCCGTGGAAGTCACGTTCTAGATGCCGAGAAACTTGAACGGTTCGGAGGGCACGAAGCGATCCAGGCTCTCGCCGGCAAATACATTGCGCTGGTTCGGGCCCAGGTCCAGCTTGAGCACTTTTCCGCTTTGGGCGGAGAAGTCCACGCGCTTGAGATCCACCCAGAACGTGTTGGGCGTGAGCGCCGATTCGAAGAAGTAAAGCCTGCGCTTGTGGTCCACCACGGTGCGCCAGCGGGTGGAGGAGATGTTCGGCTCCTCCTGGGTATTCAGGCCGTAGGGCACCGAGGCGTTGCGGATCACGCTGAAGACGCTGGCCAGCGCAATCACCGGGTCTTCGCTCTTGGGGATGGCGTTGATGTAGAACGCGGCGCGGGCGAAGCGGTCCGCCGAGCGGTTGGTGCCCGGCAGCATGGTGGTGCCGCCGATCGCCTTCCAGTACGCATTGAGCGCCAGCTGCTCGTCGAACGTGGGCGAGTTGGTCATCACCTGGTACTGGCGGCCGTGGTGGATGACCTGCCGGCCGCCGATGTACTCGATGATGGCGCTGTCTCCGCTGGCATCGGACATCGACAGGTGCAGCGTGGTCAGCCGGTTCTCGCCGGGCACGTTGTCGGTCACGATGAAGAACGGTTCCTTCTCGAGCGCGGTGACCGCTTCGGCGACCGTGGCGTACTGGTCCAGCACGTATTGCGCCCACAGCGCGATGGACAGCGCCGGCTTGTCCTTGCGATACGCGGGGTACTGCGATTCGACCAGCCACAGCAGTTGCGCCGAGAGGCCCGCCTCGTTGACGCCATCGGTAGTGGAAACGTCGCAGCCGGACGTGATGATGCTGCCGTACCTGGAGGTCCACTTCGGCGTGTTCGGGCCGCCTTCGCCGCTGCGCTGCATGCCGCGCGGGAAGATCCACAGGTTGCTGGCCACGTCGTTTTTCCAGTCCATCGAACGGGCGGTGATGACATCGCCGTTGTCGCCAAGGTAGACCGCGCGCGTGCAGGCCTCGGCCTGCGGCGTGGCGAGTGCGGCCGTGACGGTGGCCAGCAGGACGAGGCAGGGGGCCAGGCAGGTGCGGTGCGACATGGGGCAGCTTCCTTCTGTCGGGGTGTCGGGTTGGCACAGTAGGCGCGGGGGTGCGCGATGCCCGCATGAAGACCGGGTGAGCACCGGCGCGCCGCTTTGCGCTTGACCGGAACGCGCCACGCTTCCAATCATCGGGGCGTGCTCTCCTTGCTTGGCTCTCGATGAAGACCGCCTGGGCGATCCGCCATCTCCGCTTCGAAGATCTCGGCCTGCTCGCGCCGTTGCTGCGCTTGCGCGGCTATGACATCCACTACCACGACGCTTCCCCGGACCTGCCCACGCCTATGGGCTGCGACAACGCCGACCTGCTCGTCGTGCTCGGTGGCCCGATGACCGCCGACGACTACGCCGGCCACGCCAACCTGCGCGACGAGGTGGCGATCCTGCGCCAGCGACGGGCGCGCGACCTGCCGACCCTGGGCATCTGCCTGGGCGCGCAGATGATGGCGCTGGCGGTGGGCGGCACGGTGCGGCCGATGACCCGCAAGGAGATCGGCTGGGGAGGACTGCAGGTCGCCGAAGGCGCGGATTCCCCGCTGGCCGGCGTCACCGCGCAAGACCAAGTACTGCATTGGCATGGCGACGAGATCGTGCTGCCGGAAGGATTCACTTCACTGGCGCGCACGCCCGCCTGTGCGGTGCAGGCATTCGCCTGGAGTCGGCGCGGACTGGCGTTGCAGTTCCATTTCGAAGCCGACCCTGCGCGCATCGGCGAATGGATGCAGGGGCACGCGGCGGAACTGGCCGGCGCCGGGATCGATCCGGCCACCTTGCAGCGCGATGCGGTGGCGTTGGGCGCGCGCCAGCAGGCGCTGGCCGCGCGCGTCATGGGCCCTTGGCTGGATCAACTCGGCGTCTGAGCCTCAATGGCAGGCCGCGGCGGTGCTCGTTACCGGACGTTCGCGGATCGGCAGGTTGACCAGTGCGGCGAGGGCGGCCAGGGCCATGTCGGCGTACCACATCCAGGTGTAGTCGCCGAAGTGCTCCAGCGCCACGCCGCCCAGCCATGCGCCGAAGAAGCCACCAATCTGGTGCGAGAGCAGGGTGAGGCCAAATAGCGTGCCGAGGTAACGTGGACCGAACAGCTTGCCGATCAGCCCGGCCGTCGGCGGCACGGTGGCCAGCCAGGTAAAGCCCAGCGCGGCGGCGAACAGGTAGAACGTCCACGGTGTCGGCGGCGCCATGAGGTACAGCGCGATCAGTACCGCACGGCTGGCGTACATCGCGAACAGCAGCCACTTCATGCGGAAGCGTTCGCCGAGCTTGCCCGCCACGAGGCTGCCGGCGACGTTGAACAGGCCGATCAGCGCGATCGAAGCGGCCGACACGCTGGCCGGCAGCCCACACAGCGCGATTTCCCCAGGCAAGTGGGTGACCAGGAAGGCGATGTGCAGGCCGCAGGTGAAGAAGCCCAGGTGCAGGCACCAGTAGCTGCGGTCGCGCATCGCAACGCGCAATTGCGCGCGCAGCCCGCTCTCCGCGCCCGCCTGGGCTTCCTGCGCTGGCGGGCGGGCGCGCAACGGCCACGCCAGCGGCAAGGTGAGCAGCGAGAGCATCGCCAGGGAGGTCATCGCCATCGCCCAGCCGGCCGCGCCGATCATCCACTGCACCAGCGGCGCGAAGGCGAACTGCCCGAGCGATCCGCCGGCGTTGATCAAGCCGGCGGCGAACGAACGGCGCTGTGCTGGCAATCGGTGCGCAGTGGCGCCGATCAGCACCGAAAAGCTGCCCGCGCCCGCGCCGGCCGCCGCCAGCAGGCCGAGGCCGAACACCAGCCCCCACTGGCTGGCGATCCACGGGGTCACGCCCAGGCCGACCGCCAGCAGCACCCCACCGCCGGCCAGGACGGGCAGTGGCCCGCGCTGGTCGGCCAGCGCGCCAAACAGCGGCTGCACCGCGCCCCACACGAACTGGCCCACCGCCAGCGCGAAGCTGATCGCGGCGATGCCGATGCCGGTGTCCCGGTGGATCGGTTCGACGAACAGGCCGGTGGTCTGCCGAACGCCCATGGTGAGCATGAGCATGGCCGAGGCGGTGGCGAGCAGGCCCCAATGAACCCGGGGCACGGCGGCTTGGTGAGCGGCGGGGGCGTCCATCCCGGCACGATAGAGGCTGGCGTCGGCCGCGCAAACCCGCCCGCGGCAATCCACAGCGTGCCGGCTCCGGGACGGTAGCGGCCGGTTCCGCACCCGCTTTGCCCGGTTTCGTCGCGTGCCCGTTGTCGCTGGCGGGGGGATTGGAGAGATTTCGCGCCGATCTTCGGAAGGAGTCGCGCCATGAAGCACGGACTTGCCCTGTTCGCCGCCGGCCTGGTGTTGCTGGTGGGCGCGCTGCTGGTGGCGCATCCGCCCGCCACCTTGGCCGCCGGTGCCGAAACCTGCCTGCTGCGCGCCGCCAATGGCGCCACGCTGCTGGACGGATGCGCACTCGATGGCGGCGCGGGCCTGGGCGCTCCCGGGATCGCGCTGATCTTCTTCATCGGCGGGCTGGCCGCGTTGGGCAGCGGCATCGTCGCGCTACGGGTGGCGTGTCCGCCTACCCACGCGCGTCGCCGCGTAGGCCTGCACCTGCATTGAGGCCAAAACAAAACGGCCGCCCCGAAGGGCGGCCGTCCGACGCGCGGAGAGAGGGACGCGTCAGAAGAACAGGCGCACGCCGAAGCTCGCGTTGCGGCCGGGCAGCATCACGTCGTCCTTGAGGAACGAGGTGTGCACGCGTGCGTCCTGGTTGGTGAGGTTGTTGCCGTCCAGGAACACTTCCCACGCGGTGTTGCCGCTGTCGACGTGATAGGCGACGTGCGCGTCGACCATGGTGTAGCCGTCGGTCGGGGTCTCGCCTTCGGCCACCTTGTCCTGCTTGGCGTAGCGGGTGGCACCCAGCGAGGCGCGCCAGCGCTCGGCCTCCCAGCGGAACTGCGCGCCGAAGCGCGAAGGCGCGATGCGGGGCAGGTTGCCGCCTTCGTCCAGCCGCGCGCGCACGGTGTCGCCGAACACGCGCAGGTCCCAGGCGCCGGTTTCGTTGTTGGCCAGGTGGAAGGTGGCCTCGCCCTCGAAGCCGTGGAAGATCGCATCGGCCTGCGACCACTGGCGGATCGGCAGGTATTCGTCTTCCTCGTCGAAGTACCACTGGCCGCCGGTGTCGGCGAGATAGATGAAGTCGTTGTAGCGGTTGTAGTAGGCGGAGACCTTCGCATCGACCCAGCTGTTCTGGTAGTTCAGCCCCAGCTCGAGCTGGTTGGCCGCTTCCTTCTTCAGGTCCGGGTTGCCGACCTCATAGGACAACGTGGCGATATGCGGGCCATCGGCGAACAGTTCCTCCTCGGCCGGCGCACGCTCGGCATGGTCGAGGTTGGCGGTCAGCCGCCACTGTTCGTTGAGGCGCAAGCCGCCGCTGAGCGAGATGCTGCCCGGGTGGAAATCGCGCGACAGCCCGGTCTCGGTCTCGTACTTGACCTGGTCCACGCGCGCGCCGACGTCGGCCTGGAAGCGGCCCCAGGTGTTGCGTGCCACGCCGAACACGCCGATCGAACGGGTATCGGTCTTCGGCACGAAAGCTTCCTCGCCGACGGCGGAGAAGGTCGAATCGCTGCCCTGCACGCCGAAGGCGGTCTTCCAGCCGCCGTCGAACTCGAACGAGGCCTCCACGCGGCCTTCGTTGGCGCGCTTGTTGAACGTGGTGCCCGGCTCGTCGCCTTCCCACTCGGTGTGTTCGTAATCGGTGTGGCCGAAGCTGTAGCGCAGGCCGCTGCCTTCACCGAACGGATCGTTGAGGCCACCCTTCAGTTCGTAGCGGTCCTGCTTCATGTCCAGCCACACGCCACGCTCGCCGGCGGCGATGTCGCCCGGTTCGCCGGGGTTGCCGTAGGTGTCGCGGAAGCGCGAGACCGACGCGCCGACGAAGCCCCAGTCGCCGGACATCGAGGCGCCGATCGCGCCCGACTTGCCATCGACGAAGCTGTTGGCCTGGCGGCCCTTCGGGGTGTCGTAGTCGTTGAGGTTGCGGTACACGCCGTCGGCGTGGATGGACAGGCCCGAGCCGTTGCCGGCGTCCACGCGGAACATGTCGGTGTTGCCGTCCTTGTCGCCGGCGTCGAAGCGCACCTCGGCGCGGCCGCTGAGGCCATCGACCGGGCTTTCGGCGATGCGCCCGTCGACCACGTTGACCACGCCGCCGATGGCGCCGGAGCCATAGAGCAGGGTCGACGGTCCTTTGAGCACCTCGATCTGGTCGGCGAGGAACGGCTCGATGGCCGGGGAGTGGTCCTGGCTGACGGTGGAGACGTCCTGCGTGGCCAGACCGCCGCTGACGATGGCCACGCGCGGGCCGTCCATGCCGCGGATGATCGGACGGCCGACGCCGGGGCCGAAGTTCGAGCTCTGCACGCCGGGCAGGCCGGCGACGGTCTCGCCCAGGCTGGCGCCGCGCGCTTCGTCGAGCTTCTCGCCGGCCAGCACTTCGACCGGTCGGCTCAGTTCGGCGGCAGTGCCGCCCAGCGGGCTGGCGGTGACGGTGACGGCGTCGAGATCCTTCACGTGGCGGCCGGCGGCGGCGTTGCCGTCATGGCGCGAATCGGTGGCCGGCGGGTCGGAAGCGGCGGGCGTTTCGTCGGCCAGGGCCAGCGTGGGGGCGAACAGCAGGGCGGCAAGCGCCAGGCACAGCGGGGTACGGCGGGCGGGGAGGGCTGTCTGCGACATGGGGGTCTTCTTGTTATGTTGTATCAATGGCCGGGCACGGCGATGCTTGGAACGTGGGCCGGGGCGAAAGTTCTCGGGGAACGAAGGAGGGGAGGAGCGGGTTGCGGAAATGTTATATTATTCCAGTCCCCGCTGCGTACCCTGCTGGAAGTCATGGCGCGACCCTCTTCCCTGCGAGCTTTCCTCGACCGCTTCGGTGCCAGCGGCTCGCTGCTGTGCGCCGTGCACTGCGCCGTGCTGCCGATGTTGCTGGCACTGGCGCCCTCGCTGGGGTTGTCAGTGTGGATGGGCGATGGCGTCGAGCGGGCAGTCGTGGTGTTCGTGACGATGCTCGGCCTGTTCAGCCTGGTGCTGGGGTATCGCCGCCATCGCGCGTGGCGCGCGCTGGGCCTGTTGTTGCCCGGACTGACCCTGCTGTGGACCGGCCTGCTCTACAGCCCCTTGCACCATTCGGTGGTGCCGCACGCGGTGGTGATGACGCTCGGCGGCACGCTGGTGGGCATCGCGCACCTCGTGAACCTGCGGCTGACCCACGGCCATGTTCACGATGCGAGCTGCGCGCACTGAGGGGTGTCGTGGTAGGCTTGCCGCCCTCGCGCGAGGGCCGCTGGGCGGCGCCGCGCCGGATCCGTGCCTGACGCACGGGCATCACGCAATCACATTCAGGAGTTGACGATCATGGGTAAGGGTGACCGCAAGACCGCCAAGGGCAAGCGCTACAACGCCAGCTACGGCAATTCGCGCCGTCATGGCGTGAGCAAGGTGGCCGTGGGCGCTGCCGCGCCGGTCGCCAAGAAGACCGTGGCCAAGTCCCCGGCGAAGAAGGCCGTGGCCAAGAAGACGGTCGCGAAGGCCGGCTGAACCAGCCAGCGCTTCGGCGAATGAAAGACGCGGCGCTTGCGCCGCGTTTTTTTTTGCCCGCGCGTGGCCCGCTCAGGGGGCGGCGGGTTTCAGCAGCAGGTCGGCCAGGCCCCGGTAGATCGGCACGCGGCATACCAGCCCGGACATCGCCCGCGCGAACAGCACGGTGGCGAGGATGGGCAACAGCAGGTCGCCGCTGTCGGTGAGCTCCAGCGAGATCACCGCCGAGGTGAGCGGGGCCTGGGTGACGCCGGTGAGGTACGCGCACATGCCCAGCAGCACGAAGGTGCGCGGATCCACGCCGGGCATCAGCGCGGCGAGGTTGTGGCCGATGCCCGCGCCGACTGCCAGCGCCGGGGAGAACAGGCCACCCGGAATCCCCGCCACGTACGACACCAGGTTGGCGAACAGCTTCATGACGCCGAATTCGTGGCCCACGCCCGGGTTCCCCTGCACCAGCCCGCGCGCCTGCTCGTAGCCGGTGCCGAACGCGCCGGCGCCGAACACGCTCGCCAGCGCGACCAGCGCCAAGCCGCACAGCACCGCCAGCCACACCGGATGGCGCTGCCGCAGTTGCCCAAGCCAGCGCGGCTTGCCGGCCGCCGTGGCCAGCACCATGCGGCTGAAGATGCCACCCGCCAGCCCGCCGACCACCGCGCACAGCGGGATCGCCAACCATGCCTGTCCCAGCGGCAGACCCGCGGGCACCTTGCCGAAGTACGTGTAGTTGCCCAGCAGGCCGAGCGAGACCACGCCGCCCACGATCACCGCCGTCAGCAAGGTGCCGGAGAAGCGATGCTCGAAGCGCCCGCTCAGTTCCTCGATGGCGAATACCACGCCCGCCAGTGGCGTGTTGAACGCCGCGGCGATGCCGGCCGCGCCACCGGCGAGCAGGAAGTGGCCCAGCTCGCGGGGGTCACTGAAGCCGAAGCGCCGGCCGATCACATACATCAGGCTGGCGCCGACATGGACGGTCGGACCCTCGCGGCCGACCGAGGCGCCGCCAAGCAGCGAGAGCGTGGTCAGCAGCAACTTGCCGGCGGAGACGCGCAGCGAAAGATTGCGTTGGCGGAAAGCCTCGTCGGGCGTGTCGAGCGCGGCGATCACCTGCGGAATGCCGCTGCCTCGCGTGGGGCGCAACACGCCGTGCGTCGCCCATGCCAGCAGGCCGAATACACCCGGCGTCAGCAGCCATACCGACCACGGCGCGATCGCCGCGCAGCGTTGGAACAGGGCGAAAGCCGCATCGCTGGCCTTGGCGAATACGATCGCCACCAGCGCCACGGCCACCGCGCCGCCCCACAGGGCCAGACGCCGCCGCCAGCCTTCGCCGGACAACAAGGGGTGAGTGGAGTCCCGCATCAGCGACATGATGCCACGCCGCCGCCGGGCCGCATTTCACCCATCACGGTGCCACGGCTGGTGCGCGCAACGCAGGTTGCAGCGTGCGCGCATCGCCATCGTTCGGTGCCGCGGTGATGCCGAGCAGATGCGCGAGCAGCGGGTAGAGATCGACATTGTCGAACGGGGGCAGGGTCACGCCGCGCGCGAAACTCGGGCCACGGGCGATGAACACCGCGCGCATCGACGGTAGTGCCGGGTCGTAGCCGTGGGAGCCACGCACGTGGCCGGCATGGCGCGCGGCGACTTCGTCGGCGGGCAATGCGTCCCAACCTTCGTGCATCTGGCAGATGATGGGCGGTATGCGCGGGTGCGTGCCGTAATGCCAGCGCGCCGGCAGCTCGCTCCGACGCCAGCAGTCGTACGCGTCATGCGCGCCGAGCAGGCGCTTCTCCGCGGCTTGCACCTGGCCGGGCAACGGCGCGATGCCGATCG
The DNA here is from genome assembly GCA_023386795.1 of Pseudomonadota bacterium. Classification (GTDB taxonomy): domain Bacteria; phylum Pseudomonadota; class Gammaproteobacteria; order Xanthomonadales; family Xanthomonadaceae; genus Stenotrophomonas_A. The sequence continues at coordinate 17,029 of JAEWJB010000129.1, read as the reverse complement.
ACTGGCCGATGGACACCACCTTGGCTTCCGCCATCGGCACCATGTCTTCCACTGCCAGCACCTGCCGTGGCTGCACGGTGGCCATGCCGTGGTCCGAGACGATGACGATATCGGTGTGGTCCAGCCGATGGTCGCGCTTCAAGCGGGCGATGAGTTCGCCGATGGCCGCATCCACGCACGCAATGGCCTCCCGATACTCTTTTGATTGCGGGCCGTGGTCATGCCCGGCCTTGTCGACCTGGTCGAAATACAGCGTCACCAGTGCCAGTGGCGCATGGCGATCCTCCAGCCAGTCGCCCACCTGCCGCGCGCGCTGCTGCGGCGTCACGTGGGCGTCGTACGTGATCCAGTGCGTCGGCCGCACGCCGTCGATGGCCGCCTCGCTGCCTGGCCACGACCACGTTGCCGCGCGCAGGCCCGCCTTCTCCGCGCCCACCCAGATCGGCTCGCCACCCCACCAGCGGCTGTCGCCCACTGCGTCGGTGTTGCTGACCTTGAAGCCGCCGAGTTCGGCGTCGTCCATGCTGTTGTGCACGATGCCGTGGTGATCCGGGCGCAGGCCGGCGACCAAGGTGTAGTGGTTCGGGAACGTCAGCGCGGGGTAGGAGGGGTTCATCCACTGCGCGCGCACGCCTTGCGTGGCCAACGCCGACAGGTGGGGCGTGATGCCCCAGTCCAGCGCGTCGGCACGCAGGCCATCGATGGAGATCAGCAGCAGTTGCGGCCGCGCCGGGGCGGCGGCGGGCGCGGCGGAGGGCGCCTGGGAGGTCGAGCAGGCGGCCAGCAACAGCGCCAGCAGCGCCGCGGGGGCGAAAGGAAGGCGGGTCATCGCGCCATTTTAGGCCCGTACGATGACCTGCCGGCGACACAATCTGGCGGTTCGCCGCTCAGTGCGCGAACAGATCGGCGTCGCGCATCGCGGCCACCGCGCGGGCCCCTTCCAGGCGCAGCAGCGCCAGCTTGGTCGGCAGGCCGCCACCGAAGCCGGTGAGCGAGCCGTCCGCGCCGATCACGCGATGGCAGGGCAGCACGATCGGCAACGGATTGCGCCCGTTGGCCGCGCCCACCGCGCGCATCGCGCTCGGCCTGCCGATGCGCGAGGCCAGCTGTGCGTACGTCCAGGTCTGGCCGAATGGAATCTGCGCCAGCGTGTGCCACACCTCGCACTGGAACGCGGTGCCTTGCGGCTGCAGCGGCAGGTCGAAATCGACCCGGCGGCCGGCGAGGTAATCCAGTAGCTGCGTGCGGGCCTGCGCCACCAGCGCATCGTCGGGTGCGTGCCGCCACTGTTCGCGCCCGCGCGCGTCGTGGCGGTTCTCCGCGAACAGGATGTGGCGCACGCCACGCGTGTCGGCGGCGACGGTGAGCGGGCCGATGGGGCTGTCGAAGCGGTCGTAATGGAGCGGGGTCATGCGGCTTTCTCCTTCTTCATGTCGTCAGCCAAGTGCCACAGCAGCAGCACCGCGTAGCCGCGCCAGGGACGCCACGCCTGCGACCGGGCTTCGGTCTGGCGTTCGGTGAGCCGGCCCGGTGCGCCGAGCACCTGTTGCACGATCAGGTCGCCGGCCGGGAAGGCATCGGGCAAGCCGAGCGCGCGCATGGCGATGTAGTGGGCCGTCCAGCGCCCGATGCCAGGCAGGGCAGTGCATTGGGCGACGAAATCGTCCAGGCGTTGGCCAGCACCGAAGTGCAGGCGGCCATCCAGCGTGGCGGCGGCGAGCGCGCGCAACGTGGCGGCGCGGCTGCGCGGCAGGCCCAGCGTTTCCAGCGGGGCGTCATAGAGCTGCCGTGGCGTGGGGAATACGCGGTCCAATCCCGCCGGCATGCCTTCGCGATGACCGCCGTGGCGTTCCACCAGCCGCGCGGCCAGCGTCGTCGCCCCCGCCACGCTGACCTGCTGGCCGAGGATTGCGCGCACCGCGGTTTCGAAGCCATCCCAGCCGCCGGGGACACGCAGGCCGGGATGGCGCGCGATGGCGGTGGCGAGCAGGGGCTCTAGCGAGAGCGTGTCGTGCACGGCCTGGAGGTCGGCATCCAGGTCGAACAGGCGGCGCACGCGGCGCACGATGTCCGGGATTGCCCGCGGGTCGGTCTGCCCGATGCGCAGCAGCAGTTCCGGGCGCTGTGGGGCGGCCTGCACGTGCACCAGCGTGGAGGCGTCCGGTGGACCGACCACTCGCGTGTAACCGCGCTCGTCGATGCGCTCCAGGCCGGGTATCGCACGGCGGCGCAGGAAGCCGAGCATCGCGGGGAAGTCCAGCGGTGGCCGGTAGCCCAGGCGCAGCACCAGTTCGCCACCGGCCACTTCCTCGCGCTGCCGGCGCAGCGCGGTGGGCGGCATGCCGCAGCCTTCGAGGAACGCGGCGTTGAAGCGGCGCAGGCTGTTGAAGCCGGCCGCCAGCGCGACCTGCGTGACCGGCAGCGCGGTTTCCGTGAGCAGCTGCTTGGCCAGCAGCAGGCGGCGCGTGGCATGCACCTGCGCCGGCGTGGCGCCAAGCTGCTGGAGGAAGCGGCGTTGCAGCTGGCGCGCGCCCAGCCCGACCTGTTCGGCCAGCGATTCCACGCTTTCCTCCTGTAGGGTGCCTTCGCCAATCAGCGCAAGCGCGCGTTGCACGGCTTCATCGCCTGCCGGTCGCTGCGCCTGCGGCGAAAGCTCCGGGCGGCAGCGCAGGCATGGGCGGTAACCGGCCGCGCTGGCCGCCGCCGCACTGGCGTAATAGGTGACGTTGCGCGGCTTCGGCGCCGGCGCCGGGCACACGGGCCGGCAATAGATGCCGGTGCTGCGCACCGCGGTGAAGAACACGCCGTCGAAACGCGCGTCGCGCGCCAGGCGGGCGCGTTCGCAGGCGTCGGTATCCGGCAGGGGCGAGGTCGAGGGCATGGGGCGCAGTCTAGACCCCCGTGGCGGGTACGACTGGCCGTTTTCGGACAGGTATGCGCAGGGCGCCTGCAAGGCGCTGCACGCCGGGTTGGCGCCGATTCATCGCCGGGGTCGGAACGCGCGCGGCTTGCGCCTAGACTGGACGCCTTCCCACGCTGCGCCCGCATCGCCATGCCCAAGCTGTCCTGGTTGTTCGCCTGTTGCCTGCTGTTGTCCGCCTGTGGTGGCCAGCCGCCCGGTACCACGAGCGCCGACAGCGGCGGCATGCAGCGTTCGGCCAACGACGGCGACCACCTCGTCTCCATCGACAGCGCCGAAGCCGCGTCCGTTGCCCCGGTGCCGGCACGGCCTGCACGCGAGGATCCGAATGCACCCTGGCCCGACGCGCAGCTCGGCCTGGGCCGGGCGCTCATCAGCTGCGCTACCGACTACACCGCCGAGGGTGGCGGTGGCACGCCGCTGGCCGCGCTCGACCGCGACAGCGTGCGCACCGCGCTGTGGCCGTGCCGCGATACCGGCCTGCTGCGGGTGCGTTACGAAGGCAAGATCGACAGCGGTTTCGCCGAGTTGGCATGGCGCCTGGCCACGGTGGCCGACGAGCTCGACCTGCACCGGCGCATTCTCGATCTGGACTCCAGCGGCGGTCAGGTGGAGGCGGCGATCCGCGCCGGCGATGCCATCGGCGAGGCGAACTGGACCATCTGGGTGCGCGAGGGCTCGATCTGCCATAGCGCCTGCGTGTTCGTGCTCGCTGCCGGCGACAACCGGCTGATCGCCGGCAAGGTCGGCATCCACCGCATGATGCGCATCAGCTCCAAGGCCACCTCGCGCGCGGAACTCAACCGCGAGCTGCACGAGGTCTACGGCAACGTGAAGGACTACCTGGAACGCAACGGCGTGGCGGTGGCGGCTGCGGACCTGATGATGACCGTCCCCAACCGCAGCCTGCGACTGCTGACGCCCGAAGAGCTGAAGGAATACGGCCTGGACGGCACCAACGCCGTGCAGGACGACCTCGAGCGCATTCGCCAGATGCGCAAGTGCGGCGACGATTTCGTGCGCCGCAAGGACGCGTTCCTGGTCGCGTTCGACCAATCGTGCAAGCCGGCGGGTGCGGACCTGGAGGCGGTGAATGCCTGCGGCCAATCGCTCAAGCAGCGCTACGGGTTCCCGGACGAGCGCTGCCCGGAGGAAAGCCCCCTGGCGGAGAACGACGCCACCGCGCTCGAACCGCCGGCCTCGCGCCCGGACGCCACCGCCCGGCTCTGAGCTGCTTCACGCCAGCCGCACCGGGAGCGTCGGATATTTCCGGCTCGACGAGGAGGGCGTCATGCTGGGAAAGACCCGCGGCATCATCCGTGCCTATGCGCCACCCGTGCTGTGGGTGGTCGGTGGCTTCGTGCTGGCCGAGCTGCTGCGCTGGGCGGCGGTCGGCACCCGCTGGTACTGGCTGGCTACCCTGGCCACCTGGCTGAGCCTGCTGGTATTGCTGGCGGCCACGGCGCGCGCGTTCTGGGTGAGCTGGCGCTTGTGGCGCAACCGCGCGGTGCCCTCGGTGGCCGGTGAATAGCCGTGAATGCCGGCGCCCCGGCCCTGTCGTAGACTCCTTCGCGCCAATCGCGGCGACCTCAGGGAACGAACCGCCATGCGTCATGCCTCTACCTTGATGTGCCTGGTCCTGGCCGCAGCGCCGCTCCCGGCGTTGGCCCAGCAGACGGCCACGCCCCGTCCCGCTGCCCCCGCGCCTGCCGCGCCGCGTCCCGCGCAGGCAGCCCAGCCCGGCCAGCCGGCCCTCACCCCCGCGCAGCAGGCCGAGCTGGCCAAGCAGAACGCGGAAATGATCCAGGCCGCGCAGAAGGTGCTGCAAATGGTCGATGCGGGCCAGTTGCCGCAGCTGTGGGATGGCGCCTCGGTGGTCGCCAAGCGCGCGGTGACGCGCGAGAACTTCGCCAGCCAGATCAGCGCGCAGCGCAAGCGCCTGGGCGCCGTCGCCGGCCGCGGCCAGGCCGCGGTAACGCGCGTGCGCTACAACGCCGGCGCCTCGGTGCCCGAGGGGCTGTACGTCAACGTCAGCTTCCCGACCCGCTTCGCCAATGCACCGCAGCCGGTGCGCGAACTGGTGTCCTTCCGCCTCGACGAAGACAAGGTCTGGCGCCTGGCCGGTTACAGCCTGCCGGACGCGAAGTAAGCGGAGCGCACGCGATGAGCATCGAGATCCGCATGCTGGCCTGGGCCGTGGTGCTGGGCATCGTCCAGCTGGTGCTGGCGTCGACCACGATGACGGCCCAGCGCGGGACGAAGTGGAATGCCAGTGCCCGCGACGGCACGCCCGCGCCGCTCACCGGCGTGGCCGCGCGACTTGAGCGCGCGTTGCGCAATTTCCTGGAAACGTTCGCGTTCTTCGCCGCCGCGGTGCTGGCGGTGGTGCTTACCCAGCGTGCCGATGCGCATACCGCGCTCGGCGCGCAGCTCTACTTCTGGGCGCGCGTGGCCTATGTCCCGCTGTATGCCGCCGGCATTCCTTACATCCGCAGCCTGGTATGGCTGGTGTCGATGGTCGGCGTCGTGATGGTGCTGTGGCCGCTGCTGGCCGGCGCGGGTTGATCCGGATCAACTGGCCGGCGTCCGCGCCGGACTAGACTGGCGCCATTCCCAGCCAGGAGTGGCCATGCAGCAGGTGGATATCGCCATTGTCGGCGCCGGCCCCGTGGGGCTGTCTTTCGCGCGTTCGCTGGCCGGCAGTGGGCTTTCGCTGGCGTTGATCGAGCAGCAGCCGCGCCAGGCGCTGGCCGAACCGGCGTTCGACGGCCGCGAGATTGCGCTCACGCATGCCTCGCGCCACCTTCTGGAGCAACTCGGCTTGTGGGCGCGCTTCGCGCCCGAAGACATCTCGCCGTTGCGGCAGGCCAAGGTCATGAACGGCGGCTCCCCGTTCGCGCTGGATTTCACGCCCCCACGCGATGGCAGCGAGCTGGGCTGGCTGGTGCCCAACCAGCGCATCCGCGAAGCCGCGTGGGATGCGGTGGCCGGGCAAGCCGGGCTGCGCCTGGTCGATGGCGCCACCGTGACCGGCTTGCATCGCGACGGACCCATCACCCGCCTGGCCCTGGGCGGCGGCGAGCCCTCCGTGGCGGCGCGGCTGGTGGTCGCCGCCGACAGCCGCTTTTCGGTGGTGCGCCGCCTGCTCGGCATCGGTGCGCGCACCCGCGACTTCGGCAAGACCATGCTCGTGTGCCGGGTATCGCACGAGTTCGCGCATCATGGCGCGGCTTGGGAATGGTTCGGACACGGCCGGACGATGGCGCTGCTGCCACTCCAGGGCGATCGCGCCGGCGCGGTGCTGACGCTGGCGCCGGCCCGCGTGGCCGAACTGCTGGCGATGGACGAGGATGCGTTCGGCACGGCGGTAAGCGAATGCTTCGAATACCGCCTGGGCCACATGCGCCAGGAAGGTAGCCGGCATGCGTATCCGCTGGTCGGCGTGTATGCCGATCGGTTCTGCGCGCCGGGTGCGGCGCTGATCGGCGATGCGGCCGTGGGCATGCACCCGGTGACCGCGCATGGCTTCAACTTCGGTTTGCAGGGGCAGGCGCTTTTGTCGCGCGGGATTCTGGAGGCCGTGTCGGCCGGCCGGGACTTCGCTGCGGCGCCCGTGCTCTCGGCCTACGATCGCGCACACCGGCGTGCGACGCGGCCGCTGTACGAAGCGACCAATGCCATCGCGGGGCTGTATACCGACGACCGCCTGCCGGCGCGCCTGCTGCGTGACGCGGCCTTGCGCGTGGCCTCGCGCGTAGCGCCGTTCCGGCAGGTCATCGCCGCGCACCTGACCCAGCGCGAGCGTGGCGCAGCGCCGGGGTTCTCGCGATTCTCGTCCTTGTAGGCGGGGCTGCGGCCCCGGCTGCAGGGGCGGCGCTCAAGCCGCTCCTGCAGGAGGCGCAGGGACTACAGCGCCACCACCCGGATCTCGACATCCTCGATCCGCACCACCTGACCGGCGCGGATCTTCGCCGTCTTGCGCAGCTCCACTTCGCCATCCACCGTGACCGCGCCACTGGCCACGATCGCCTTGCCCATGCCGCCGCTGTCGGCCAGGCCAGCCAGCTTCAGCAGCTGGTTGAGCTCGACGTGTTCACGGTCCAGTTCGAATTCGAGAATCTGCATGGCGGTTCGCAACAAGAAGACAGGCTGCGGATTCTATGCGTCCTCGAACGCCTGCAGCTCGTCGGCCAGCGCCTGCGCCCGCCGCAGCCCGCTGCCGGTAATGCTGGCCTCCATGCGCCGCGCCAATTCCGGGCGCACCGGATTGCGTGCCCAGCGATAGAACAACCACGTCGCCAACAGCCCCGCCACGCCGGCCGCCAGGCTCCACCACACCCACGTCGGGGTCACGGCCGCGCCGGCATGGCGTGGGTCCAGCCCGGCCACGGCGATCACCACTGGCAGCCACATCACCCACCACGGCCAACCCACCGCGATGCCCGCGGCGACGTAGAAGCGCCGCATCACCCGCAGCCGCTTCTGGATCGCCATCACCGGGGCGGACCAGTCCAGGCTGCCGATCAGCCCGCTCATGATGCCGCCGGCCGCCGCAGTGGCCGCACCGAAGGCATGCACCAGCACGCCGGCGATGAAGTAGCCGCCCGGCGCCGGGTTGCGTGTCCAGCACGCCACGCCCAGCAGGACCAGGGCGATGCCCAGCGCCACTTGCAGCATCTGTCCCCACAACAGCGGGCGCAGGCTTGAGCGCATGCGGTCGCGCTTGCGCTCGCGCAGCAGTTCCAGTTGCAGCGACTGCTGCTTTTCCATGCGCTGGCCCAGCTGCTGCCACGCGAGTTTGAGTTCGTCGAGTTCCATGGTCGTGTCCTTCACAGTTCCTGGCGGATGCGCTGCTTGAGCCGGCTGATCTTGGTGGCCGCGTTGGCTTCGCTGATACCGAGCACCTCGCCGATCTCGCGATGGCTGTGGTCCTCCAGGTAGAGCAGCATCAGTGCGCGGTCCAGCGGCGGCAGGGCGTGGATGAAGCGGTAGAGCAGTTCGACCTGCTGGCCGGCCTCGGGGTCGTGCGCCAGCGGGTCGGCGATGTCATGGCGCGCGTCGTCCCATGCTTCGTGGTGGCGCAGCTCGCGGCTATGGCCGCGCACCCAGGTGATCGCCACGTTCAGCGCGATGCGGTACATCCAGGTGCTCACCGGCCGCCCCGGGTCGTAGGAGGGCCACGCACGCCACAATTGCACGGCGATTTCCTGTCCCAGGTCCTCGCGGTTCGGCGCCTCCCAGGCGTAGGTGCCCACCACCTTGGCCAGCAGGCTGCGGTGGCGCTGCAGCAGGTCGGCGAAGGCCGCGCGGCCGGCGTCCTGGCGTGAAGCGGCTTTCCCGGGGGTGGTAGGGGTGGAATCGGCCATCGTGAGCGGGGTCTGGGTCATGTCACCAAATGATTCGCCGCGGGCCGCGAATCCTTACACCTGAACGGGAGCCCGGGCAGATTTTCGACAGCAGGCCCGCCAAGGCGCACAATATGCCCCCTTTGCGCCCGCCCGTTCGCGGCGGTGCCGCCTCCGGAGTCCCCCATGTCAGAAGAATCCCCCGCGCCGCTGCTGTTCGCAGATCTCGGCCTCTCCAGCGCCGTGATGCAGGCAGTGGCCGAGGTTGGCTACGAGTCACCTTCGCCGATCCAGGCCGCCACCATCCCGGCGATGCTGGCCGGCCGCGACGTGCTCGGCCAGGCCCAGACCGGCACCGGCAAGACCGCCGCGTTCGCGCTGCCGGTGCTGTCCAACGCCGATCTTTCGCAGAACAAGCCGCAGGCCCTGGTGCTGGCGCCGACCCGCGAGCTGGCCATCCAGGTCGCCGAGGCGTTCCAGCGCTATGCCGCCGCCATCCCCGGCTTCCGCGTGCTGCCGGTCTACGGCGGCCAGCCCTACGGCCAGCAGCTGTCCGCGCTCAAGCGCGGCGTGCATGTCGTGGTGGGTACTCCGGGCCGCGTGATCGACCACCTCGACCGCGGCACCCTGGACCTGTCCGAACTCAAGACCCTGGTGCTGGACGAAGCCGATGAAATGCTGCGCATGGGCTTCATCGACGACGTCGAGGCGGTGCTGAAGAAGCTGCCCGAGCAGCGCCAGGTGGCGCTGTTCTCGGCGACCATGCCGCCGCAGATCCGCCGCATCGCCCAGACCTATCTGAAGGACCCGGCCGAGGTCACCATCGCGGCCAAGACCACCACTTCGGCCAACATCCGCCAGCGCTACTGGTGGGTGAGCGGGCTACACAAGCTGGACGCGCTGACCCGCATCCTCGAAGTGGAGCCGTTCGACGGCATGATCATCTTCGCGCGCACCAAGGCCGGCACCGAGGAACTGGCGCAGAAGCTGCAGGCACGCGGCCTGGCGGCCGCCGCCATCAACGGCGACATGCAGCAGGCCCAGCGCGAGCGCACCATCGGCCAGCTCAAGGACGGCAAGCTGGACATCCTCGTGGCCACCGACGTGGCCGCCCGCGGCCTGGACGTGGAGCGCATCAGCCACGTGCTGAACTACGACATCCCGTACGACACCGAAAGCTACGTCCACCGCATCGGCCGCACCGGCCGTGCCGGCCGCAGCGGCGAGGCGATCCTGTTCGTCACCCCGCGCGAGAAGGGCATGCTGCGCGCGATCGAGCGTGCCACGCGCCAGCCGATCGAGGAGATGCAGCTGCCGAGCGTGCAGGCCGTCAACGACACCCGCGTGGCTAAGTTCCTCGGCCGCATCGGCGAGGCGCTGGGCGAGGGCGATATCGAGTTCTACCGCGAACTGCTGCAACGCTACGAAGGCGAGCAGAACGTGCCGGCGATCGACATCGCCGCCGCGCTGGCGAAGCTGCTGCAGGGCGACAGCCCGTTCCTGCTGGCGCCGTCGAGCCGTCCGGAACGCGCCGCGCCGCGCGAGGCCGGTGGCCGTTTCGAGCGCAGCGAGCGCCCGGAACGCGGCGAACGTCCCCGCTTCGAGCCGCGTTTCGAGCGTGCCCCGCGCCATGAGGACGGCGAGCGTACGCCGCGCTTCAACGACGCCGAGGAGCGCATGGCCCGCGGCCCGCGTGCCCACGATGGCGAGGAGCGCCCGCGCCGGAAGGACATCGCGCCGCGGGGCGAGCCCGAGTTCGGCATGGAAACCTACCGCATCGAGGTGGGCCACCAGCACGGCGTGAAGCCGGCCAACATCGTCGGTGCGATCGCCAACGAGGCGGGCCTGGAAAGCCGCTACATCGGCCGTATCGACATCCATGACGACTACTCGGTGCTCGACTTGCCGGCCGACATGCCGCGCGAACTGCTGCAGCACCTGAAGAAGGTGTGGGTGTCCGGCCAGCAGCTCCAGATGCGCAAGGTCGAAGGCGACGAGGCCTCCGCGCCGAAGTCGTTCAAGCCGAAGTTCGCCCGCAAGGACGGCCCTGGCCCGCGCAAGAACGGTCCGAACCGCGGTTTCGACAAGCCGCATGGCAAGCCGACGCACAAGCCCAAGGGCCCGCGCAGCTTCTGATCCCGTCCCCCGAACCCCGGCTCCGGCCGGGGTTCCGCCATCCATGCCCGCCATGACCGACGCGCCCGCCACCACCCGCCTCAACAAGCACATCGCCGAGACCGGCTTCTGCTCCCGCCGCGAGGCCGACCGCCTGATCGGCGAACGCCGCGTCACCGTCAACGGTGTCGTCGCCGGCACCGGCGCGGTCGTGGGGGAGGGCGACACCGTGCTGGTCGACGGCCAGCCGCTGCGCACCCGCAGCGCGAAAAAGCCCGGCGCGCGCCGCCATGTCTACATTGCGCTCAACAAGCCGGTCGGCATCACCTGCACCACCGAAAGCTCGGTGAAGGGCAATATCGTCGACTTCGTCGGGCACGAGCAGCGCATCTTCCCGGTCGGACGCCTGGACAAGGATTCGGAAGGGCTGATCCTGCTCACCAGCAACGGCGACATCGTCAACGAGATCCTGCGCGCGGAGAACCGCCACCAGAAGGAATACCTGGTGGCCGTGAACCAGCCGGTCACCGACGAATTCCTGCGTGGCATGGCCCGCGGCGTGCGCATCCACGGCGAGCAGACCCTGCCGTGCAAGACCTCGCGCATCGCCAAGTTCGGCTTCCGCATCATCCTGGAGCAGGGCTTGAACCGGCAGATCCGCTTGATGGCGGCCGCCTTCGGCTACCGGGTCACCCAGCTGCGCCGCGTGCGCATCGACAACATCAAGATCGGCGCCCTCAAGCCGGGCCAGTGGCGCAACCTCACCGACCAGGAGCTGCGCGGCCTGTTGCCGCAGCGCAGCGAGTTCTGACCCACGTCGCGGTTCGCGGGCGGCGCACTGACGGTCGCGGTGGCCGTTGGGCATACTCTGCCGGTCAGCGAGGGAGGGATCATGATCAAACCGGAGAAGCCAAGTAACGAAGCGCAGCGCCTTGAAGCGCTGCGCCGCTACCAGATCCTGGATACCCCGCCGGAAAAGGCGTTCGACGACCTGGTGGAGATCGCCACCCTGATCTGCGGCACGCAGATGGGCGCGGTCACGCTGGTCGACCAGGACCGCCAGTGGTTCAAGGCGCGCAAGGGCCTGGGCGCCACCGAGACGCCACGCGATTTCGCTTTCTGCGCGCATGCCATCCTCACTCCTGGCGAGTTGTTCACCGTGGAGAACGCGGAGCTGGACGCGCGCTTCGTCAACAATCCCTACGTCACGGACAATCCGCACGTGCGCTTCTACGCGGGTGCGCCGCTGCTGGGCAGCGAGGGCGAGGCGCTGGGGACCCTGTGCGTGTTCGACGCCACCCCGGCCATCCTCAACGAGGAACAGCGCAGCGCGCTGGCAGCGCTCTCGCGCCAGGCCTCGCACCTGATGGAGTTGCGCCGCGTGGCGCACATGCTCGACAAGCAACTGCGAGAGCGCGACTGGTACGAGCAGCAACTGGCGCAGTATTCCGAATCACTGGAAACGCTCAACGCCGACCTCGCCGAGCAGACCCGCACCGACGTGCTGACCGGGCTGCCGAACCGCCGCGCCTTCGCCGCCGCCCTGGGGGCCGAACTGGAACGCGAGGACGGTGGCGGCCTGCCGTTGTCGGTGGCGATCATCGACATCGACCATTTCAAGACCATCAACGACCTGCATGGCCACGACCAGGGCGACGAGGTGCTGGTGGCGCTGGCCGGGCTGCTGCGCGCGCACATCGCCGGGCGCGGCATGATCGCCCGCCTGGGCGGCGAGGAATTCGTGATGTTGCTGCCCGGCGCGGCGGTGGAGCCTGCGCGCTTGCAGTGTGAATTCCTGCGCCAGGAGATCGCGCTGTTGCCGATCAACCTGCCGGTGACGGTGAGCATCGGCGTGGCCCAGCTGCAGCCGGGCGAGAGCCCGGACCAATGCCTCAAGCGCGCCGACCAGGCGCTGTACCAGGCCAAGCGCGACGGCCGCGACCGGGTGGTGGTGTCGGAACCCGCCCGGGGCCACGCCTGAGCCGTCGCAACGCTCAGTCGACCACCGTTTTTTCCTCGGCGGTACCCAGCAGTTCGGGGTGCCGCACCGGGCCGCGCCGGCGCTGCAACAGGGGGTGCACGAACACCGCGGCCAGGATGATCGCCACGCCCAGGTAGAACTGCGGGCTCAGTTCGCGCTGCTCGCCCAGCAGCAGCGCCGCCAGCACGATGGCATAGACCGGCTCCAGGTTGGTGATCAGCTGCACGCTGTAGGCACTGAGCTGCCGCAGGGCCACCAGTGCCAGCGCAAACGGCAGCAGCGTGCACGCCAGCGCCAGGAACAGCAGCAGGACGGTGTCGTGCAGGCCCGGTACCACCCACGATGTCGCTCCCAACACCGGCAGCACGAACGGCAGCAGCGGCGCCAGCGCGGTGAGCACCAGTGTGCCGGCCCCCAACTCGACGGCGGTGACGGTGAGCGGGTCGGCGTGGTTGACCAGGCGCTTGTTGAACGAACCGAACACGGCGACCAGCAGCGCCGAAGCGGCACCGACCGCCACGCCCGCGCGCATGCCGTCGGGCACGCCGCCGGCAACCAGTGCCACGCCGGGCAGTACGGCCAGGCCGAACAGCAGTTCGCGCCACTGGAACGGCCGCCGCGCCACCCACGGTTCGACGAGGGACGTGAACGCCGGTGCGAGCGCGATGCAGGTCGCTGCGACCGAGGCATTGGCGAGCTTGATCGCGCCGTAGAAGGTGAGCCAGTGCAGCGCAACGAGTGCGCCGACCCCGGCGTAGGCCAGCAGCAGGCGCGCGGTGAGCGCGCGCAGGCCGCGCCATACGCGCGGCAGCAGCATCAGCGCGGCCACCACGAACAGCATGCGCCACCACACCAGCGGCAGGGCCGGCAGCGAGATCAGCTTGCCGAGGATGGCGGTGACGCCCCACAACAGGACGCAGAAATGGATTTGCAGCAGCGCCTTGTGCATGGAGCGGGGGAGAGGAGAGCGGGGCCGCTATTGTCGGTGGTTTTGGTTGCCGTTGTAGGCGCCGGGCACAGGCCCGCCGAACCCTATCCCGCCAGCGCCCGCATCAACGCCATCGCCGCGGCCGGGTTGCGCTCCTTCGCCGCGCTGATGAAGAACACATACACCTCGCGCGGCTTGCCCTTCGGCAGGGGCTTGGCCACATGCGGCAGCTCGGCCACGTCCTCGCCACGACGCCAGGCCTGCACGCGCTGCGCCCATTGCGCCATCGCGGGTGCGGGATAGCCTTGGGTCAGGCGTGCCTGGCTGCGCATCAGCCGCGCGTAGACGAAATCCGCGCCCAGGTCGGCGAAGGAGGGGTAATCCTCCGAATCGGTGAACACCGTGGCCACGTTGTGCTGGCGCACCAGCGTCATCAGTTCGGCGTCGACGAACGTCGGGTCGCGGATTTCCACCACATGCCGCAGCTTGCGTCCCTGCGCCTGCTTCGGCAGCAGCTCCAGGAACGCGGCGAAGTCCTCGCGGTCCATCTTCTTGCCATCGGCGAATTGCCACACCAGCGGCCCCAGCGCCCGCCCCAGCTCGACGATGCCCTCCACGAAGCCTTCCACCTGTCCGCGCGTTCCGGCGAGCTTGCGCGACTGGGTGATGCGCTTGGGCGCCTTGGCCGAGAACACGAAGCCCTCCGGCACCTCGTCACGCCACTTGGCGTAGGTCGCCGGCTTCTGCTCGCCGTAGTAGGTGCCGTTGATCTCGATGGCGCTCAGCTGGCGGCTCGCATATTCGAGCTCGCGGCGCTGTACCAGCCCTTCCGGGTAGAACATCCCGCCGCGCCAGGGCGCGAACACCCAGCCGCCGATGCCGACGTGGATGCCTTCAAGCGCGGGAGCGGGGGCGGCGAACAGGTCGGTCATGGCGGCAGCCGGCAGGAGAGGGGCCCCAGTGTGCCAGTGCCGGCGTGCACGCTCACGCCACCTTCGGTCACGTCTCCCGCCACGGGTCGTAGTCGCCAAACCACCACAGGTGGCCTTCGAGGTCGCGGCAGGCGTAGCCGCGACCGCCATAGCCCTGGTCGGCCAGCGCGATCACCACCTGCGCCCCGGCGGCCACCGCGTGCGCGTGGTGGGCATCGGCGTCGGCGACGATCACGCAGGCGCTCTGGGTCTCGCGGCCGCCGACCTCGTCGGGTTGCACGATCAGCTTGCCCCACTCGCTGGTCCCGTCCACCGAGCCGAGCATGACCATGCCGTTGCCGTACACCAGCTGGGCATGCATCACCCGGCCTTCGTGTTCGTAGACGGCATGGCGCTCGAAGCCGAAGGCCCGGCACAGCCAGTCGATGGCCGCATGGGCGTCGCGGTAGCGCAGGCAGGGGATGAGCGTGGCGCGGGTATCGGCGGGCACGGACATGGCCGGCTCCTCGGGCTGGGACGAACGGACGGGGCGAGACTGGCCGGGCGCGCGTTACCATCGCGCGAAACCCCGCAAGGAACGCCGATGAACGCGCCGCCTGCCTGGACCACCCCCGACCTGTGCGACCAACACCCGGACGTGCTCGTCGCCGAGCCGCTGTTTCGCCATTACGGCGGGCACGCGCGGTTTTCCGGCGCGATCGTCACGGTGCGCTGCTTCGAGGACAACTCGCGGGTACGCGAGCTGGCCCTCGCGCCGGGACACGGGCGGGTGATGGTGGTCGACGGACAGGGTTCGCTGCGGCATGCGCTGCTGGGCGATCAGCTCGCCGCCCAGGCGGTGGGCAACGGATGGTCGGGGATGTTGATCCATGGCGGCGTGCGTGACGTGGAGATCCTTGCCACCTTGCCGCTGGGCGTGCTGGCGCTGGGCGCATGCCCGCGCAAGACCGAGAAACGTGGCCTGGGCGAGGTGGACGTGCCGGTGAACTTCGCCGGCGTGGCCTTCGTGCCCGGGCATTGGCTGTACGCCGACGGCAATGGCGTGCTGGTCGCGCCGCGGCCGCTGGCATCGATTTCCTGAAACAGGCTCATGGGAGAACGCGGTTGAACAAGTGGCTCTGGGGAGGCGCGATGTGGCTGGCAGCGGTGCAGGCGCAAGCGCAGGCGTTGCCTGCGCAATTGCAGGATTTCGACGCCCGGGTGGAGCGGGTGCGCGAACAGTTCGACATTCCCGGCATTGCCGTGGCCATCGTCAAGGACGGAGAGGTCGTGCTGGCGCGCGGTTACGGCGTGCGCGAGCAGGGCAAGCCGGGCGCGGTGGATGCGCGCACGCAGTTCGCCATTGCGTCCAATACCAAGGCGTTCACCGCCGCGGCGTTGTCGATGCTGGCGGACGAAGGCAAGCTCAAGCTCGACGACCGGGTGGTGGACCACCTGCCGTCGTTCCGCATGTCCGACCCCTACGTGACCGGCGAGATGCGCATCCGCGACCTGCTGGCGCATCGCAGCGGACTGAGCCTGGGCGCGGGCGACCTGCTGTACTGGCCGGCCACGACGTACAGCACCGACGAAGTGGTGGCGCGGCTGGCGAAGGTGCCACTGAAGGGCGGATTCCGTGATCGCTATGCCTACGACAACATCCTGTACGCGGTGGCGCAGCAGGTGATCGAGCAGGTGTCCGGGCAGTCGTACGCCGATTTCCTGCGCAAGCGCATCTTCGAGCCGGTCGGGATGACCGGGGCGCGCTTCAATGCCGACCATCTGCAACCGGGCGATACGCCGGCGACGGGCCACGCGAAATACGACTTCACCCAGCTGCGGCCGGTGGCACCGCTGACCTGGGCCAACAACTCCGGCGCGGGTGGCATTTATGCCAGCGTGGAAGACATGGCCAAGTGGATGAACGTGCAACTGGCCGGCGGGCGCCTGCCCGATGGCAAGCCGCTCTTCAGCCAGGCACGGCAGCAGGAAATGTGGTCGGTGATCACGCCGGTGCCGATTCCCGAGCCGGCGGTGCCGGAACTGGCTGCGGCCAAGCCGGATTTCGCCGGTTATGGCGAGGGCTGGAGCCTGAGTTCCTATCGCGGGCAGCGACTGGTGTGGCACACGGGCGGCTGGCCGGGGATGGTGTCGCGCCTGACGTTGTTGCCGGCACACAAGCTGGGCGTGGTGGTGCTGACGAACCAGGAAGTGGGCGCGGCGTTCAATGCGATCACGTTGCAGGTACTGGATGCGTATCTGCAGGCGCCGCCCACCGACTGGACGGCGGCCTATGCGGCGGCGGTAGCCAAGGCGCAGGGCAAGGCGGACGAGAGCTGGTCACAGCACGAGGCGGCGCGCGACAAGGCGTCGCGTCCTTCGCTGAAGCTGGAGGGATATGCCGGCACCTACGCCGACCCTTGGTACGGGGAGGTCGTGTTGTTCGAGGAGGGCGGGAAGCTGCATGTGCGGTTCTCGCGGACACCGCAGCTGGTGGGCACGCTCTCGCCATGGCAGCACGACACGTTCCTCGTCCGCTGGGCGGATCGCTCGCTCAATGCCGACGCATTCCTGACCTTTGCGTTGACCCCGGATGGGAAGGTGCGCGAGGCGCGGATGGAGGCGGTGTCGCCTTTGACCGACTTCAGCTTCGACTTCCAGGACCTGGTTTTGACGCCAGTGCGTTAAGAGGCGATGGGCGGCCGGGGGCCGCCCTTTTTTTGCCGGCTTTGCTTGTTTCGGCCTTCGATGTTGATCGGCTGTTCGTGGATTGTGCACGGACTGCGGGGTCGGGGCCCTTTCGGGACACGCCGTGAATCCATCCATGGA
>JAEWJB010000125.1 GCA_023386795.1 Pseudomonadota bacterium | reverse complement strand
CGTCGCCCGCATCTTCGTCAATCCGGCGATCAAGCTGGCGATGTGCCAGCGCAGTTGGTCGGACCGCGGATTCCTGAACAAGCTGCGGCCCTGGCACGGCCATGACGGCCACATGCACATCCGGCTGAACTGCCCGGCCGGCAGCCCGATGTGCGAACAGCAGGCGGAGCAGCCCGAAGGTGACGGCTGCGGTGACGAACTGATGTCCTGGCTGGACAGCGCGTCCCCCGCGATCGAGCATCCGCCGGGTTACAAGCCCGAGCCGCGGGTGGTCCGCAAGATGCCGGCGGCCTGCGCCCCGGTGCTGAATGCGGCGGGCACGCGCATGGCCTCCCTGCCCGAATTGGGCGCTGCACCTGCCAAAACCGCGCGCTGACGGGTGTGTTTCCGCGGAGAAATTTTTCCACTTGCATGCAATTAGCGTCCGTCTAACCTGAGATCGGACGGATTCTTGCGGACGGTGTGTTTGGGCTCAGCCGGACAACCGCAAGAATTCTGCGCCGTCCGGCGCCGGAGGGGGAATTCGGCGGCGGCAGGTCGATCGGCGGATGGGGTGCCACGGCGATGACGGACAAAGGGCGATGACGGACAAGGACGGATCGTCCGCGCATGGACCGAGCCTGAAGACGCGCCTCTATGCGTGGTGGGAAGGCTATGACCTCTCCGGTCTGAAGGCGAAGAAGGGCGAGGAGCAGCAGCACCAGCCGGAACAGCCGCAGCCTGCCGCACCCGGCCCCGGCATGAACCGCTGGGGCAAGCCGCTGTGGAGCGCCACGCGGATCGAGGTGGCGGAGAAGATGTGGGGCGAGGGCTTCAACACCCCTGGCGGCGCCGATCACATTCCCTATCTGGTCAAGCCGCTGGGCCTGAACCCGGCGATGAGCGTGCTCGACCTCGCCGCTGGGCTGGGCGGCACCAGCCGCACCATGGCCGGCAAGTACGGCTGCTGGGTCACCGGTCTGGAGGCGTCGGAACTGCTGGCGAAGGAGGGCATGGTCCGCTCCTTCAAGCTGGGGCTGGAGAAGAAGGCGCCGATCGAAACCTTCAATCCCGAACACTTTGGCTATCCCAAGCGCGTCGACGCCATCGTCTACAAGGAAGGCCTGTTCTTCGTCCGCGACAAGGAACAGATGTTCGACGGCATGGAACTGGCGCTGAAGCCGCGCGGCCATCTGCTGATCACCGACTATATCGCCGAAGCGGATGTGATGGGCGCCAAGGCGATCCAGACCTGGTGCGAAAAGGAGCCGTTGACGCCGAACCTGTGGCCGAAGGACCGCATGGCGAACGCGTTCGCCCAGCGCAACCTCGACCTCCGCATCGCCGAGGACATTTCCGACACCCACCGCAGCCTGATCCTGTCCGCCATCCAGGGGCTGGTCGAGCATCTGGAGAAATTCCAGCTCGATACCCCGACCAAGCTTGCGGTGATGGAGGAGGTCGAGTTGTGGGCCCGCCGCGTCGCCGCCATCGAGGCCGGCGTGCGGGTGTACCGCTTCTACGCGATCAAGCCGGCGGAGTAGGGGGCGTTACGCCCCCGCTCCAAAAAACTTTTGCGCGATTGCATTTTTCCCCTTGAGCGCGACGTGCGGTCTGGGTACATAGAGCGCCCCGCGTGACCCCAAGTAACGCGGACGCGCTTGTGGCGGAACTGGTAGACGCGCTAGGTTCAGGTCCTAGTGGCCGAAAGGCCGTGGGGGTTCGACTCCCTCCAAGCGCACCAACACCTCATGTGTTGGTGAAGAGTAGAAGAAATATAGTGGGGCCATAGCTCAGCTGGGAGAGCGCTACAATGGCATTGTAGAGGTCAGGAGTTCGATCCTCCTTGGCTCCACCATTTCTTCCCGTCTGTCGGGGCGGACAATTCCCGACCAACCCGGATATTTATCGGTACAGCCACTGTGGCTATCCTGCATCAGCAAGATGCAGACAGGGTGTTACCACCTTGGAGAGCATGGCCGAACGGGTGCCGCGCACGGATAATCTCGGCTGCCGAACCACCGGCAACCGATCCGCACGCCATTCCGTTTTTCCGGAGCGCCCGCCATGTCCACACGGATGGAACACGGATTGAGGACGCTTGTCCTCGCCCTTTACGATGAAGCTGTATTGACGGCGGCTGCCAAGGGCCTGACCGGGCTGTTGGCCGAACGGGCGGCTTTGTACGAGGCGGCAAGCCTCGCCTCCGTCACGGCCCGTCGTGCGGTGTCCGAGGAGGAGGTGTTGCGCCTCGTGCTGTCGGCACGCCGGCTCCAGCGTCTCGGCGGCACGCGCGACGACCGGCCGCTGCTCGTCCCCGGCTTGGCGGCGATCCCGCCGGTGCATCGGGCGGCCGAGGCGATGAAGCCGCGTCGCGGCCGTCTGGCGCTGTGGGCAATGCGGTCGCTTGCCCGGCATCCCTCGGCGCCGCTGATCTGACGCGCCGCATTCCGGAACGGGCCGCTGCCGCCTTTCGCCGCAGTGGCCCGTCCCCATTGGCAGTCAATTGGGGGTACGGCTCCATTCGGCGCGGTTCCGACGCTCTCCGGCGAGGGGGAGCTATCGCGGATGCGCGCTGGTGCGCTGCAGCGGGACGGGTTACATACGCAAGGCTGTGCTAGCGTCGCGGTGATTGCATCGCGAGCATCCGCGCCGGCGTCGGATTGGCCTCCCCCGGAGTTGACCGTTGACCAGTGGACCGTTGACCAGCCTGCTGCCCGTCGCCCTTTCCACGCGCCGGCCCGTCGCCGCCGCGTGCCGTCCGGCTCGCCGGCGCTGACATCCGGGGATCGGAACGGGCATGCGCAGGACGACGATGAAGCCACGGGCCGATTGGCGCCCGGGTCTCCGCAGATATCCCTATGGTGTGCGCGCCATGTCGGCCGGAGCCGCCTGGCGGGAGGACACCGTCTATGAGTTCACCGCCTCGCAGATCGACCTGATCGAAAGCGTGGCGGACGAACTGCACAGCATGATCGCGGTCGCCGTGCGTCATGTGATGGAGCACAAGCTGTTCGCCTCGCTCGGCATCCGCGGCGACCTCGCGCGCATGCTGGAGGCGTCCTGGCTCGATTAC